>DATHLL010000033.1:0-8155 GCA_035488195.1 Candidatus Elarobacter sp.
GACGGGCCAGCCGGTCGTGCGGGTCGACGTCGGGGGGCGCACGCTCGACGAGGCCGCGATGCGATGTGCGCGCGTCATCGGGCTCGACGACACGACGATTTACGGCCGCGTGCTGCTCGCCGACGCGCAGGCGCGCACGCAGGTGCTGACCGTGAACGCGCAGCTCAACGCACCGCCGCCGCCGAATCCGGGAGCGGCGTTCGCGTAGATGACCGTGGTGCTCGAGGACGCACTCGCACGGGGACGCCGGCTCGGCCTGGCGCTCACCGACGATGAGCTGCGCCGAATCGCGGAGCACCTCGGGCGCGTCCCGACCGACACTGAGCTCTTCGCGTTCGACGCGCAGTGGAGCGAGCATTGCTCGTACAAGTCCTCGCGCGAGCATCTCAAGAAGCTTCCGACCGAAGGACCGAGCGTGCTGCTCGGCGTCGGGGAGGACGCGGGGATCGTCCGGCTCGGCGAATGGAACGGCGAGACCTACGGGATCGTCGTCGCGCACGAGTCGCACAACCATCCCTCGCAGGTCGTCCCGTTCGAGGGCGCGGCGACCGGGATCGGCGGGATCGTCCGCGACGTGCTCTGCATGGGCGCCGAGGTGATCGGCGTCGCCGACCCGCTTCGGTTCGGGCGGCTCGAGAACGAGCACTGCCGCTACGTCGCACAGCAAGTCGTCGACGGGATCGCCGCGTACGGCAACGCGATCGGCGTCCCGAACGTCGGCGGCGACGTGTTCTTCGACGAATCCTTCGACGACAACGTGCTGGTGAACGTCGTCGCGCTCGGCCTCGTGAAAGAGAAGGACATCATCCACTCGCGCGCGCCGAAGGGCAGCGCCGGATGGGACATCGTGCTCGTCGGCAAGGCGACGGACCGCAGCGGCTTCGGCGGCGCGTCGTTCTCGTCGCTGACGCTCGACGAAGAGGACGCCGAAGCGAACAAGGGCGCGGTCCAAGTGCCCGACCCGTTCCTGAAGAACGTGCTGATGCGCGCGACGTACGCGGTGTTCGCGGAGCTGCGCGCGCAGGGGATCGAAGCGGGATTCAAGGATCTCGGTGCCGGCGGCCTCGCGGGCTGCAGCGCGGAGTTGTGCGCTGCGGGCGGGATGGGCGCGGAGGTCGAGCTCGAACGCGTGTCGACGGCGCAGCGTGATCTGCCGCCGGAAGTGATCGCGATCGGCGAGACGCAGGAGCGTCTGTGCTGGATCGTCCCGCCGTCGTTCACGCCGCTGCTGCTCTCGATCTACAACGAGATGTACGGACTGCCGCGGATCGCCCGCGGCGCGTGTGCGGCGGTGATCGGGAAGGTGACGAACAGCCGGCGCTACGTCGCAACGCACCGCGGCGAGACGGTGATGGACGTCGACTTGGCGTTCCTGACGGGCGGCGTGCGGTATGCTCGCGAATCCGTCACTCGTGCCGCCGTCGAGCAGTCCGAGGACGAGCAAGAACGTGTGGTCACGGAGGCGCTGCGCGCGCGTCCTTCGACGCTCGGCGAGCGATTGCGTGCCGTGCTCGCTCACCGTGACGTCTGTTCGCGCGCGGCGATCTATGAGCGGTACGACGGCGTCGTCCGCGGCTGCACCGCGATACCGCCGGGCTTCGCCGACGCGGGTGTCCTCGTGCCGATCCCCGGTGCGCCGCTCGGCGTCGCGGTGGGAATCGGCGGAAATCCGCGCTACGGGAAGATCCACCCGAGGCGCGCGGGTGAACTCGCCGTCGTGGAAGCGATCGCGCGCGTCACCGCGGTCGGCGCGCGCGCGTCCGGTTTGACCGACTGCCTGAACTTCGGCGATCCGACGGTTCCCGAGCAGATGGGCGAGTTCGTGGCGGCGGTCGACGGTCTCGCGCACGCGGCGCGCGAGCTCGGCGTGCCGTACGTCTCCGGGAACGTCTCGCTCTACAACCGCTCGTCGAACGGAAGCAGCGTTGCGCCGTCGCCGATCGTCGGCTGCATCGGCACGATCGCCGACGTCTCGCGAACCGCGACGAAGGGTTTCAAGCGTCCCGGCTCGGCGATCGTCGTCACTTCGCCGCTCGACCTGCGGCTCGGCGGCTCGGTGATCGCCGAGGTCCTCGGCGTGCGCTCGACGACGCTCCCCGCGGCGAACCACCACGCCTTCGCGCGGCAGTGCGCGCTCGTGCTCGACGGCCTCGAAAACGGTTCCATTGCGGCGGCGCACGCGGTCGGCGATGGCGGCACGCTCGCAGCGATCGCCAAGATGTCGCTTGCCTCGGAGGCCGGCATCGGTTTTCGCGTCGATCCACGCCCGGTCGCGGAGCACGCCGGTCACGACGCGGCATGGTTCGCCGAAGTGCCTGCGTTCGTCGTCGAAGTGATCGATGCGGTTGCCTTCGCCGAGCTCACCGCGCGCCATCGCGTCGCAGCGTATGACGCCGGTCAGACGATCGGCGAACCCGTGTGTCTGATCGGCGACGAGCGTGTGCCGCTCGACGGCGCTCGCGAAGCATGGGAAGCGCCGTTGCGCGGCTTCTATGGTGCGGCCGTGGCTCATCCTTCGACAGGCTCAGGATGACATGGTGGCAGGCGACATGGTGGCAGGCGACATGGTGGTGGCAGGATGACGATGCGCGGCGTTAGCGTTGCGGTCGTCGTGTTTCCGGGGACCAACAGCGAGGACGAGACGCTGCGGGCGCTGCTTGCGGTCGGGCTGGACGGTGAGCTGGTGCATTGGTCGCAGCCGGAGCGGCTTGCGCGGTTCGATGCGTTCGTGTTGCCGGGCGGGTTCGCGTACGAGGACCGGATTCGGGCCGGTGCGGTCGCGGCGCACGACGCGGTGATGGATCCGGTGATCGAGGCGGCGCAGGCCGGGAAGTTCGTGCTCGGGATCTGCAACGGCGCGCAGATGCTCGCCGAGGCGGGGCTCGTTCCGGGGACCGGGCCGGTGCGGCGGCCGACCGCGGCGTTCGCGCCGAACGCGAGCGGGCGCTTCCAGTCCGTGCACGTGCACGTGAAGCTCGCCGTCGCGCCGGAGCGTGTTCCAGTTCTCGCGGGGATCGAGCCGAACGCGGTCATACCGGCGTGGGCGTCGCACGGGGACGGCCGGCTCGCCGCGCCGCCCGACGAGCTCGCGCGAATCGAGCGCGACGGGCACCGGGCGTTCGTCTACTGCGACCGCGACGGCAACGAGGTCGACGCGCCGAACGGCTCCGCGCTGAACGCGGCCGGGCTCGTCAACCGCGAAGGGAACGTGCTGGCGATCATGCCGCATCCGGAGCGCGACGCGTGGACGTATCAGCACCTGGATGCCTCGCGCGACGCGGCGCGCGGCGATGCGCGCGCGGCGCTCGCGCCGTCCGGCGGGATTCGGTTCTTCGAGCACTTCGCGCGTGCGGTTCGCCGCGAGGTCCCCGCGTGATGGTTCGCCACGAGGTCCCCGCATGACGGCCGCCACGGCGACGCGCACGTTCGCGGTGACGCTCGCGATCCCCGACAACGAGGCGTTCACCGCGCTCGAGACGCTGAGCCGCCTCGGAATCGGCGTCGCGCGCGTCGTGCGAGCCGACATCTGGCAGTTGGAGGTCGACGGCGCGGCCGACGATCTGGCGAAAACCGTCGCGTCGATCGAAGCGATCCACAACCCGAACAAGCACCGCTTGGCCGAAAGGCCGTCGGACCGGCCGGCCAGCGGCGAGGTGTGGATCGCACCGCGCGACGAAGCCCCGGCGACCGCGGTCGCGGGCCGCACCATCCCGGGCGTCCGCGCGATCCGCCGCCGCACCGCGTGGCGGCTCCTCGACGACGACGGGCGCGACGTCGCGCCCACGGAGCTCGACCGTGCCATCGAGACGTTCCTCTGCAATCCGGCGTTTCAGGTAGCAATCACAACATGACGATGATGGTCGAACCCCTCACCCAGGCGGAATCGCGGCGCAGCGGCGTCGGCGAGATCTACACGATCGCGACGCTGGGCTCGCACTCGGCGCTGCAGATCCTCAAGGGCGCGCACGACGAAGGCTTCAAGACGCTCGCGATCGCGAACCGCGACACCGAGCGCCTCTACCGCGCGTTCGCGTTCGTCGACGAGGTCATCACGATCGACAAGTACAGCGACTTCATGTCGCTGGTCCCCGAGCTCGAGAAGCGCAAGATCATCATCGTCCCGCACGGCTCGTTCGTGGCGTACCTCTCGCTGGAAGAGCACAAGAAGATGCGGATCCCGTACTTCGGGAACAAGGCGGTGCTCGACTGGGAGGCGAGCCGCGAGCTCCAGCGCGACTGGCTGCTGCGCGCCGGCCTCAAGCTGCCGCGCCAGTTCAAGACCGGCGCCGAGATCGACCGACCCGTCATCGTGAAGCTGTACGGCGCGCAGGGCGGGAAGGGCTACATGTTCCTGCGCGACGCGATGGACTTCGAGGAGCGCGCCTCACTGCTCGCGCGGCAGAACTACATCCTGCAAGAGTACATCATCGGCGTCCCGCTCTACATCCACTACTTCTACTCGCCGCTGACCAGCAAGCTCGAGATCATGTCGATGGACCGCCGCTACGAGACGAACGTCGACTCGCTCGGGCGCATCCCCTCGCAGGCGCAGGCCGGGATGGACGTCGACCCCTCGTACGTCGTCGTCGGGAACCAGCCGATCAGCCTGCGCGAGTCGATGCTCGCCGAAGCGTACCGGATGGGCGAGGACGTCGTCCGCGTCAGCCAGGAGATTTGCGGGCCGAAAGGTCTCTTCGGCGCGTTCTGCATCGAGACGATCATCACGCCGGACACGCAGTTCTACATCATGGAGATTTCGGCGCGCATCGTCGCGGGTACCAACCTGTTCATCGACGGCTCGCCGTACTCGTACCTGAACTACAGCGAACCGATGTCGACCGGACGCCGCATCGCCCGAGAGATCAAGAATGCGCTCCTCTCCAACTCGCTCGACGCCGTTCTCGACGACAGCACGATCGGTGGTCCGTAAGCTCGCCGCCGCGCTGCTCGCGGCGCTGATCGTCGGATCGCCGTTCGCGCCGGCGCGCGCGGCGCTCGACGTCGACCCGCAGCAGCTCTACCGGCAGATGAAGGCGGCCTTCCAGCAGGGCGAGGCGGCGGGCTGGCATCTCGCCGACCAGCTCAACTACTTCTCGACCGTCCTCGACGCCGGGCGCGCGTACGAGCTGCGCCGCCGCGACGACCCGCAGAACCTCGAGCTCAAGGGCGTGACGGTCGACCTCGCGTCTCTGCTGTTCTACGACCCGCTCGACAGCAACGACGCCGCGGAGTGGTACGTCCGGCTCGCCGCGCAGCAGCTCAAAGACGATCCGGCGCGCGGCGCGAACGCGCGCGCGCTGCTCGCGAAGCTCGACGCCGAGGACGCCAGCACCGCGAAGCTGGCGTACGACGCCGACGCCGACGCCGCCGCGCTCGCCGACAAGTATCCCGGCGACGTGCAGGCGCTGATCGGCCAAGTCGACGCGGACCTGCGCGCGTACAACCTCACCCAGGACGCGAAGTGGCGCGCGCTGGCGCTCGAGCGCGCGGCGCAGCCGGCGTTCCCGATCGCGTCGGTCCCGCAGGATCTCGGCAAGGTGCTCTTCCCGATGGTCGACGCGGCGCGCAACGCGGGCCCCGGCTACTCGCCGAACGAGCGCGAGGCCGCGCGCGTCGTCGCCTCGCACCGCGCCTCGGCGCACGGGCTCCCGGTGATCGGCCACGTGCTTTCGCACGACACCTATCTCGTCATCACCGCGCCCGCCGACGAGTACTTCGGCCACACGAAGCTCTCGCCGATCGGGGTCCGCAACGAGCTCACCCGGATCGGGAAGTACCTCGATGCCGGCTGGGGCGGCCAGATGACGAAGGACGCGGTGTGGGTCGTCGACTCGCTCGACGACTGGCAGCACCAGTACCCGCGCGACTACGAGCTGCCGCGGCTCTACAAGCGGGCCTACGACACGCTCGGGCGGATGGGGACGCCCGAGGCGAAGCAGGCGCAGCAGGACGTCCGCCGGACGCTGCTCGTCAACTACCCGACCTCCAGCGAGGCGCGGGCCTTCCTCTCGTCCTAGAGGGTTGCGCGGTCCGCCCACCGGACAACCCGGCGTGCCGTTCGATCTGACCGGAACGCTGGCGGCGTACGATCCGGCCGCGCTGACGCTGTGCTCGATCGGAAGCCACTCCGCGCTGGAGGTGGCCTCCGGCGCGCGCGCGCACGGCGTGCGGAACCTGATCGTCACCGAACGCGGCCGCAACCGCACGTACGACGCCTACTACGCGCGCCGCTTCGACGGCCCGCCGCGCGGCTGCGTCGACGCGACGCTCGAGTTGGATCGGTTCGCCGACGTGCTCGACGCGAGCGTGCAGGAACGGCTGCGCCGCGAGAACGCCGTCTTCGTCCCGAACCGCTCGTTCGAGGTCTACCTCCACCAGCGGTACTCGTACGCGGAGATCGAGGATCGGATGGCGGTCCCGTTCTTCGGCAACCGGCGGTTGCTGCGCGCCGAGGAGCGCGACGAGCCCGAGAACCAGTACGCGCTGATGGACCGCGCCGGGATCCGCTACCCGCGCCGGATCGCTTCGCCGGACGACATCGACACGCTGGTGATGGTGAAGGCGCCGCACGCGAGGATCTCGTTCGAGCGCGCGTTCTTCCTCGCGCGCGACGCGGCCGACTACGCGCGCGCGTCGGAGCAGCTTCTCGCGGCGGGGACGGTCACCGCGGAAGGGCTGCGCGGCGCGGTGATCGAGGAGTTCGCGCTCGGGCCGACCGTGAACCTGAACTTCTTCTGGTCGCCGGTGCTCGGCGAGCTGGAGCTGATGGGGACCGACACGCGGCGGCAGACGAACCGCGACGGGCTGCTGGGCCTGCCGTTCAATCAGGCGCGCGACCTCGCCGACGAGCCGGTGCGGATGGAAGAGGCGGGCCACATCGCCGCGACGCTGACCGAGTCGATGTTGGAGAAGGCGTTCGATCTGGGCGAGCGGTTCGTGCGCGCGGCGCGCGAGGTCGACGGCGTCGGCGTGATCGGCCCGTTCGCGCTGCAGTGCGTGATCGTGAGCGGTCCGCCGAAGGACTTCGTCTGCTACGACGTCAGCCTGCGCATCCCGGGCTCGCCCGGGACGCGCTACACGCCGTACACGTCATACCGGTGGGGGCGCGACGTCTCGTTCGGCGAACGGATCGCCATGGAGCTGGTCTGGGCGCGCGAGCAGAACCGCCTCGCCGAGGTGCTGACGTGACGGCGGCCGAGGCGAGCAACCTCGACGACGCCCTGTATTGGGAATTCGTCGAGGTCATCCAGCGGCAACATCCCGCTTACGACGTGGAAATCCACAACGGCGAGTATGTAATCGTGGCACCGCACGATCTCGCCTCCGCCAATCTCGCGATCAACATCGCGTCCGAGCTCAACCAATGGGTGAGAGCTCGGAAGCTCGGCCGCGTATTCGACTCGAACGCCGGGTTCATTTTCCCGGACGGCGATCTCATCGCGCCGGACGTCTCGTACGTCTCGTACGAGCGTTTGCCGAAGGTGCCGAAGACGTTCGCGCGCGTCATCCCCGAGCTTGTCTTCGAGATTCGCTCCGGCAAGCAGCGCACGAAGGCGTGCCGCGCCAAGATCGCGCTCTTGGTTGCGGAAGGCGTCGACGTCGTCGTGTACGTCGACCCGCACAACCGTACGTACGAAGTGCACCGCGCCGATCGGGAGCCTGTGCTTCTCGCGGGCGGCGACCGGTTCGAGGTCCCCGAGATCCTTCCGGGCTTCGGCTTCGCGATCGACGAGCTGTGGCCGTGATGAGGACCCACGTGCAGGCGCAGCCGGCTACCGTCGTCATCCTCGACTTCGGGTCGCAGGTCAGCCAGCTCATCGCGCGGCGGGCGCGCGAGGCGAACGTGTACTCGGAGCTGTTGCCGTACGACGTTTCGTGGGACGAGATCGCGAAGCGCGAGCCGGCGGCGATCGTGCTCAGCGGCGGGCCGGAGTCGACGTTCGGCGCCGACGCGCTCGAGTGCGATCCGCGGGTGTACGACAGCGGGCTGCCGCTGCTCGGGATCTGCTACGGGATGCAGTTGCTGGTGAAGCGCTTCGGCGGAGAGCTGGTGCGGTTGAACCGCAGCGAGTTCGGTCCGGCGCAGCTCGTAGTCGACCGGCCCGAGTCGGCACTGTTTCTCGGCGTGCCGGCGGAGTCGCGCGTGTGGATGTCG
>DATHLL010000034.1:0-3035 GCA_035488195.1 Candidatus Elarobacter sp.
GCGCACATGGAGCTCTCGAACGCGTTCACCGAGCTGAACGATCCCGACGACCAGCGCCGCCGCTTCGAGCTGCAGGTCCTCGAGAAGGCGGCCGGCGACGAAGAGATCCCGCCGCCCGACTGGGACTTCGTGACCGCGCTCGAGTACGGGATGCCGCCGACCGCCGGGATCGGGATCGGCGTCGACCGGCTCGTGATGATGCTGACGAACAACGCGTCGATCCGCGACGTGCTGCTCTTCCCGCTCCAGCGCCCGCTGCCGGCCGGCGCCGCCGAGCGCGACGACGAGGACGAGGACGCGGAGCGATAGGGATCTTCCTCGAGACGGAGCGGCTCGTGCTGCGCGACAAGCGCGCGGACGATCTGGACTTCCTCGCCTCGCTGTACGCCGATCCGCGGGTGATGCGCTGGATCGGCGACGGGACGACGTACGGGCGCGACGAGGTCGAGGCGCGCCTCGCGCGCGTGATGGAGATCGAGCGCGAGCCCGGCCACGAGCGCTGGGACGCCTTCAAGATCGTCGAGCGCAAGAGCGACGGCGCGCCGCTCGGCCAGGGCGGGATGCTGCGCTGCGAGATCGACGGCGAGCCGGACGTCGAGATCGGCTGGTGGCTCGCGCCCGCCGCGTGGGGGCACGGCTACGCGACCGAGGCGGCGCTCGCGCTGCGCGACTACGCCTTTCGCGAGCTGCGGCTGCCGCGGCTCAGCGTCGTGCTCTTCGCGGAGAACCGCAAGTCGGTCGCGGTCGCCGAGCGGATCGGCGGCGAGCATGCCGGACCGGCCCGCTACCGCGGCCGCACGGTCACGCGCTACGTCGTCCGCGCCCCCGCAACTTCGCCGCCTCCCGCCTAGTCGAACCGTTCACCATGCTGAAACGAGATTTGACCACGTCGTACCCCCGTTCGGTGCGCGAGCAGTACCTGGGGGTCGTGCAGCTCGGGCGCGCCGTCGACAAGGGGATCGCGCTCGCGAACGGGCTGAACGGCGAGTACAACTTCGACTGCCCGATGGACAAGGGCGTCTTCGAGTTCCTCGGGATCGAGGGGCCGGCGCTGCTCGAGGTCATCAAGCGGGCGCAGAGCGAGTCCGAGATCGAAGCCTACCTGAAGCCGTTCGTCGAGAAGAAGAGCGCCGCCGAGCTCGAGGCGTTCAACGCCGAGTTCCTCGAGCACGCGCCGGCTGCCGGCTCGCCCGGCGAGGCGTACTTCCTCGAGCTGCGCGGACAAGTCGCGCCGGACCGGACCGACGTGACGACCTGGGCCGACCTGCTCGATCTCGACGAGAAGCGCGAGGTTCCGCGGCGCGTCGCCGCGTGATAAGTAGCCGTTAAAAGCACCTCGGGAAACGCCGAGAAAACGAGGCCGCCGTGAGGCGGCCTCGTGCTTTCTGGCAGCGTGCTGAGAACGACCGAGCGGCAGGAACGAGACGCCAAAACGTACGGTCGCGTTCTCCCCATCGCGACGCACCACCCGGGTGGGCTGGGCAGGGCGTCGACACTGCCATCATCGGAGCATCGCATGCTCGTAGACCCCGTGCTGGGCGAGTTATTCGCGCAGCCCTTCACCTCGGCGTTTCTCGGCGCCGTCCTGGCTCACGACTACGAAACGCATCGTCATCTCCTGAACGTCGGGATGCTCAGCGCCCGCGTCGCGCAGACCGCCGGACTCTCGCGCGAGGAAGCGATCCTGCTCGGACAAGCCGGGCTGTTTCACGACATCGGCAAGGTCCACATCCGCCGCGCGCTGCTCAGCGCGCGCCACGTGCTGAGCGAAGCGGAGTGGCGGATCCTCAAGGCCCACGCCGCGCGCGGCGAGCAGATGCTCAACGCGCAAGGCGCGACCGCGCTCGCCGCGCTCGTTCGCAGCCATCACGAGCGGCTCGACGGCTCGGGATACCCCGACGGGCTGCGCGGGCTGCAGATCCCGTGGGAGACGCGGCTCCTCTCCGTCGTCGACGCGTACGACGCGATGCGCTCCGGACGCCCCTACGCCGCCGCGATCGCGCACGACGAGGCGCTGGAACGCCTGATCCTCGCGGATCATCTGTTCGACGCCGACGCGGTCGCCGCGCTCGTCGCGACGCTCGGCGGCTCGAACGCCGAGAAGCAGGCTCAGCGAAAGGCGCTCGTCCCGATCTCGTGAAACGGTGCGCGTGCCGACGTACCGGCTCGTCGTCGAATACGACGGACGCGCGTTCCACGGATTGCAGTACCAGCCGCGGCTTCGCACGGTCGCGGGCGCGCTCGAGGACGCGCTCGCGAAGCTCTTCCACGAGCCGGTGAAGATCACGGCCGCCGGGCGCACCGACGCCGGCGTGCACGCGACCGGACAGGTCGTCTCGTTCGCCGCCGAACGGGAGTTCCCGCTCGACCGTTTACGGCTCGCGCTCAACGCGCAGACGCCGGCGGATCTGGCGGTGCGCGACGTCGCGCCGGCCGGCGACGGCTTCTCGGCGCGCTTCGACGCGCTCGAGCGCGCGTACGACTATTTGATCCTCAACCGCGGGTTTCCGTCGGCGCTGTGGCGCGCGCGCGCGTGGCACGTCCCGCGCGCGATCGACGACGCGCGGTTCCTCGCCGCGGCGGCGCCGCTGATCGGCGAGCACGACTTCGTCACCTACTGCGGCGAGTTGCCGGAGCGCGGCGGAACCGTCCGCGAGGTGCGCGCGATCGAGCTCGTGCGGCGCGGCGACCTCGTGCGGATCACTGTGCGCGGGAACGCGTTCCTGCACCGCATGGTGCGCGTGATCGTCGGAACGCTGACCGGCTGCGCGACCGGCTACCGCGACGTCGGCTTCGCCGGCCGCGCGCTCGCCTCACGGGAGCGCGGCGCGGCCGGCGAGACCGCGCCGGCGCACGGGCTCTATCTCGCCGGCGTCCGCTACGCCGATCTGGACACGTACCGCCCGGTCGAGCTCGCGCCCTGAGTGGTGGGTTCCCGCTACGCGGGAACCCTTCGCGTTCGGGCTTCGCCCGAGCCGCCGGTGATCGCGAGGACGCGGTCGCGGACCGTCTCGGCGATCCCGTCGCCGCCGGCG
>DATHLL010000035.1:0-7967 GCA_035488195.1 Candidatus Elarobacter sp.
CGAGGAGTTGCGTATGCGTTAGAGCGCCTTGAACTCCGGCCTCGGGCCCGGATGCCGGCGATGGGGAACGGTGATCACGACTTCGTCTGCCAACTCAGACGTCGTCGTCGTACCGTCGGTGTAGCATACCTTCACCGCCCGTGGCCGGTATGTTCCCGGCACGGAATGCGAAAGCCGCGATTCCCGCATACGGTATGCGCCGTCGTCATAGTCTTCCGCACCCGCGTACAACGCGGCGCTGTACTCGTCGCCTTCGAGCCAGATGGACCGCAGGTCGGGGATGGGTTCCGGTGTGGCGAGAAGCAGTACTCCGCGGCGTTCTCCGTTTACCGTGATCGACAGGGGTTCGCGCATGACTAACCTCGTGGAAGACGTCGGTTCTTGCGCAGTCACCCCCGCTGCGCGGCGGCCCTTCGCGATGTCACAGACGCTTCCCGCGCCGCCCACGTTCTAAGATCGCGATGCGGCTCTCGTGGGCATCGAGTCTGGCCGTTTCGGCGCGTACGCGGGCGTCGATCCCGCCGATGAGCTGTTGAAGATCGGACACCCGGCCCTCGAGCCGGTCGACGTCCTTCAGAAGCCAGATGATCGCGAAACCGTGCTGGCGGCCAGTGAGTCCCCCTTCGGTTGCGTCGTCGCTCCGATCGTTGTTCGATTCCATGCACCGGCTCATCACGCGGTGCGGCCATGGCGACAAGGCCTGCGTCGCAATTTCGCGACGACCCGGCCGCTACATCTGTTCGACGGCGCGGATCTCCGGGACGTCCTCGCGGACGACGGCTTCGATGCCGCCTTTGAGCGTCGCGTGCGAGGCGGGGCAGCCGCCGCAGGCGCCGATCATCTGCACGAAGGCGACGTCGTCCTCGACCTTGATCAACCAGACGTCCCCGCCGTCGCGGTGAATAGCCGGCCGGATGCGATCCAGAGCCGCTTCGATCCGTGATTCGAGCGTCGTCGTCATCGCAAGTGGCGTCGCGGAACGCGAAGCCACTACTGGCCGAACTCTTTCATCAGGTCGTGCATGCGGCCGGCCATCGCGACGGCGTCGTCCCATTTGCGCTGCCACATGTTGCGCCCGAAGATCAAGCCGACGCAGCCGGCTTCCATCGCGAGCCGCGCCTTGTGCACGGTGTCCTCGTCGCTCAGCTTCGAGCCGCCGGAGACGAGCACCAGCGTCCGCCCCGCCGACTTCACGACCTTGCGCAGGCCGTCGAGCTCGTCCATCGTCAGCGTGTTGTACGGTTTGGGCGCCGCGGCCGCGGCCTCTTCCGACTTCGGTACGTTGAGCTTCACGACGTCGGCGCCGATCTCGCACGCGACGCGCGCCGCGTAGTCGACCGCGTAGAGCGAGTCCTGCCCGCCCTTCGCCTTGATCGCGCTCCCGCGCGGATACGCCCACACGATCAGCGGCATCCCGTAGCGCTCGCACTCGCGGCGCACGTCGTTGGCCTGCTCGATGTCGATCGCTTGCGCCGGCGAACCGACGTACAGCGTGTAGCCGACCGCGTCGGCGCCGAGCCGCACCGCGTCCTCGACGCTCGAGGTCAGCGACGAGAACGACTCGTCGTCGGGCGGAACGTTCGTCTTCCCGTTCACCTTCAGCACCAGCGGAACGCGCCCGGCGTACTGCTTGTGGTACTTTTCGGCGAGCCCGATGTGGTAGGCGATCCCCGAGAAGTTTCCCTCGACCGCGAGCCGCAGCACCCAGTCGGTGTCGAGCGCGTCGGGGTTGTCGAAGAAGTCGATCGGACCGTGCTCGAGCCCCTGGTCGATCGGGAGCAGCATCAGCGTCCCGTTGGCCGGGCCGTGCCCGTACATCATGTTCCAGAGGCGCGCGCGCTTGCCGGTCGAGAGGTTGAGGTCCTCGAACGTCGGGCGGCGGATCGAAGCAAGCATCCTGGCGGTTTCCCCTTCACGCGGTGGTCGACCGGATCGCTTCGCCCGGCCCGCACCGCCTCCATTGTCTTCCCGTGCCGCCGCGAGCGCAACGACGCCGGTCGCTGGAGGTCCCGGCGGCCGCGTTGAAGCGCCGCCCATGGCAAGCGTCTTCGTCACCGGCGGGACCGGGTTCATCGGGACCGCGTTCGTGCGCGCCGCCGTCGCCGCAGGCTGGGACGTCCGCGCGCTCGCGCGCTCGGAGGCGTCCGCGGCGCGGCTCCGCGCGCTCGGCGCGTGGCCGGTCGAGGGCGACGTCTTCGACGCGAGTGGAAGCTGGCGCGCGGTCGCGGCCGATGCCGATACCGTCGCGCACATTGCGCAGCCGCAGACCTTCGGCGGACGGGTCACCGCGGCGCGCGCCCGCCGCTGGCGCGACGAGCGGCTGGCGATGGACCGCACGCTGCTCGATGCGCTCGACCCCGCGCACGTGAAGAAGATCGTCTACGTCGCCGGGACGAGTTACTACGGAAACTGCGGCGCCGACGTCCCGCACGACGAGGACGTCACGCCGGTCCCGCAAGGCTTCGGCCCGTATCTCGCGCCCGCGCTCGCCGCGCTGGACGCCGACCGCGCGCGCGGGCTGCCGATCGTCGAAGCGTTCCCGGGCTGGGTCTACGGACCCGGCTCGTGGTTTGCCGAGTACGTGCTCACACCGCTGGCGAATCGCAAGCCCGTCACCGGCGTCGCCGGCGGCAGCCGCATCACGTCGTGCGTGCACGTCGACGACTGCGCGCGCGCGCTCGTGCACCTGCTGACCGCGGGCGAACCGGGACGGCGCTACTTCGTCGTCGACGACGCGCCGGTCGAGAGCGAGCGCCTCGGACGCGCCGCGGCGGCGGCGCTCCGCGTTCCGTTCCGTTCGCGGACGGTCCCCGCGTGGCTGTGCCGGCTGCTGCTCGGAACCGTCGTGACCGAGAGCCTGATGTACGAGAACCGGCTCTCGAACGGACGGCTGCGCGCGACGGGCTTCACGCCGGAGTTCCCGACGTACGAGACCGGCGTGCCCGATGTCGTCGAGACCTGGCGGCGCGAACGCGGCAGCGGCGTGAAAGCGACGTGAAACCGGCGGCGCTACGGTAGTGGTGCGACGGAGATCGTCGCGCAGCACCACACCCACGAAAGAGCAATGCCATGCATCGATTCACCACCTCGGCGCGCTTCGCGTCCGCACTCGCTACCGCGTTCCTCGCCGCGATCACGATCGCGAGCGCGGCGCCGCCGGCGCAGAGCCCGCCGGTCTTCCAGCAGCTCCAGCCCGTTCAGATCGCGCAGTCGGACGCGATGATCTACAACATCACGACGCAGAACCAGCTCTGCAAGCTCGAGCAGCACGGGCCCACCGGCGGCACCTACTGGCAGAGCACGATGAACCTCAACATCGACCGCAGCTCGCCCTACCAGGGCCACATCGTCGCCTATCATTACAAGGTCTTCGGCGGCAGCACGTACCAGAACGGCTGGACCGACTGGTACGTCCCGGGCTACAACGACATCGCGAGCAAGTTCTACCTGACGAACCACTCGCTCGAGCGGATGTGGTCGATCTTCCAGGACCACCAGCACGAGTTCGTGATCTGCCGCTAGCGGCGGCCGGCCGTGCGACTCGACGAAAGCCCGTGGCGCCCGACCGCCGCGGGCTTTCAGCGCGCCGGCGCGAGCGCGTAGACGGCGGCGAGCCCGGTGACGGTCATCGCGTAGAACGCGACGCCCCAGAACGCGATCGGTCCCGGGCGCCGGTCGCCGGTCGCCAGCCGCACGAGCTGCGCGGCCGCGAGCACCGCCGGCGCGAGCGCGAGCGCCGCGAAGCCGGCGTGCAGCCGTGCCGAGAGCAGGACGGCGAAGAGCGCGGCGAACGCGGATGACGCAACGATGAGCTGCGCGGCGCGCGCACTGCCCCAGCGCACGACGAGATTGCGTTTCCCGGCATCCGAGTCGCAGCCGGCGTCGGGCAGCTCGACGCCGAGCATCATCGCGATCATCGCCGCCGCCGGCGCGATCGCCGCGAGCGCGGCCGGCTCGTCGATCCGCCCCGCGAACGCCGCGTACGCCGCGAACGGGAACAGCACGGCGACCACGAGCGCGGTGTCGAGCTCGCCCAAGCCGCGCGCGGCGAAGCGCACCGGCGGCGCCGAGTAGCACCACGCGAAGACGAAGATCGCGACGCCGAGCGCCGCGACGAGCGGATTCCCCGCGAGCACGAAGCGCGCGCACGCGACGAAGCCCGCCGCCGCGCACACGAGCGAGGCGATCAGGGCGACGCGCGGGCCGAGATGCCCGTCGACCAAGACGCGGCTCCCGCCCGACCAGCGCGTCGGCACGGCGCGCGCGTCGCTCTCGCGGTCGAAGTAGTCGTTCGCGTAGTGGACCATCAGGTGGAACGAGCTCACCAGCAACTGCACCCAGAGGTACGTCGCCGCGTCGAGCGCGTGGCCCGCGCGGTGAGCGACGCCGGCGCCGAGCGCGACGCCCGCGAAGCCGCCGTACAGGAACAGCGGCCGCGAGAGCCGCAGGAACGCGCGCAGCGGCGGGAGCCGCAGCTCCGGGACGGACGCCTCCATCGCCGCGTTGGTTCGGGCGCCGTCATCCCGAGCCTGTCGAAGGGCGGTCGTTCCCGCGCGCCGTACGCGTGCGGCTCGTATGGCAACACAGGTCGGACTGATCGGCACCGGCGCGATGGGCGAGCCGATGGCGGCGGCGCTTCTCCGCGCCGGATTCGCGGTGACCGTCTGCGCGCACCGCAACCGCGAGCCGGTCGAGCGCCTCGTCGCGCAGGGGGCGCGCGACGGCGGCGATCCGGCGGGCGTCGCGCGCGCGAGCGCGTTCGTCGTGACGTGCGTCCCCGACGCGCCGCAGGTCGAGGAGTCGCTCTTCGGCGAGCGCGGCGCCGCGCACGGCGCGCAACCCGGGACGACGTTCATCGACATGTCGACGATCTCGCCGGTGGCGACGCGCGGGTTCGACGAACGGCTGCGCGCCGGCGGCTTCCGCTTCGTCGACGCGCCGGTCTCCGGCGGCCCCGCGCGCGCGAAGACCGGGACGCTGACGATCATGGTCGGCGCGTCGGACGACGACTTCGCGGCGGTGAAGCCGGTTCTGGAGGCGATGGGGACGCCGAACCACGTCGGCGGCGTCGGGATGGGCGAGGTGGTGAAGCTCGTCAACCAGATCATCATCTCGAGCACGATGCTGGCGAACGTCGAAGCGCTCACCTTCGCCGCGAAAGCCGGCGCCGACGTCGACGCGACGCTCGCCGTGATCGGCACCGCGACCGGCTCGAACTACCTGCTCCAGAACTGGCTCCCGCAGAGCTGGCTGGCGGGCTCGCACGCGCCGGGCTTCATGCTCGACCTGCTGCGCAAGGATCTCGCCGCCGCGCTCGACTCGGCGCGCGCGATCGGCGTCCCGATGCCTTCCAGCGCGCTCGCGTACCAGATGTACACCGCGGCCTCCGGTGAAGGCCACGGCCGCGACGACTACTCGTCGGTCGCGCAGTTCTACGAGCGCGCCGCCGGCGTGCAGGTGCGCAAGAAAGGCTAGGCCGTGCTCTTCGGTGCGATCGACGTCGGGACGAACTCGATCCACCTGATCGTCGTCGAGCTCGACTCCGCGTTCGACACCTCGCGCGTCGTCTACAAGGCGCGCGAGATGGTTCGCCTGGGGAGCGACGACGCGCTCGAGAGCGGGCGGCTCTCGCGCAAGGCGATGGAGCGCGGCGTCGAGGCGATCGCGCGCTTCAACGAGGCCGCGCACGCGCGCGGCGCACAGCGCGTCCGCGCGGTCGCGACCTCGGCGGTGCGCGAGACGGAGAACGGCCCGGAGTTCCGCGCGCTCGTCGAAGAGCGCACCGGGCTGCAGCTCGAGATCCTCGACGGCAACGAAGAGGCGCGGCTGATCCACCTCGGCGTCGCGAACGGCTACCCGCTCTACGACCGGGTCGCGTGCATCGTCGACATCGGCGGCGGCTCGACCGAGTTCGTCGTCGCCGATGGCGAGCGCGCGTATCTCGTCGACTCGGTGAAGCTCGGGAGCCTGCGGCTCTACGACGCGTACCTGCGCGGCGCGCCCGACCCGCTGCGCGCCGCGCGCCGGCTCGACGCGCACGTCACCGAGGTGCTCGGCCCGCTGATCGAGCGCGTCCGCCGCTACCGGCTCGATCTGGCGCTCGGGACGTCGGGGACGATCATGGGGCTCGCCGCCGTCGACGCGGCCGACCGCGGGCTCACGGTCAAGCGCGTCCACGGCTACACGCTCTCGCGCGCGCGGCTGGAGGCGCTGCAGCGCCGGATGCTGCTGATGAGCGAGGCCGAGCGCCGCCGGATGCCGGGGATGAACCCGCGCCGCGGCGACATCATCGTCGCCGGCAACGCGGTGCTGATCAACGCGCTCGCGCTGCTCGGCCGCGACGAGATCGTCGTCTGCGAGCGCGCGCTGCGCGACGGCGTCGTCGTCGACCTCGCGCAGCGCGACCGCGCGCTCGCCCAGCGGCTCGGCGACGAGCGGGCGAAGCGCGTCGACGCGGTCGAGGCGCTGGCGCGCAAGTACGAGCATCTCGGCGGCCACCAGCGCCACGTCGCGCGGCTCGCGCTCGTCCTCTTCGAGCGGCTCGCGCCGCTGCACAACCTCGCCGCCGGGGATCGCGACCTGCTGTGGGCGGCGGCGATGCTGCACGGGATCGGGCGGTTCGTCTCCGACAGCGCCCATCACAAGCACGCCGCGTACCTGATCCGCAACACCCCGCTCGAGGGCTGGCGCGACGAGGAGCGCGAGCTGGTCGCGCAGATCGCCCGCTACTACCGCAAGGCGATGCCGAAGCCGTCGCACCCCGAGTACGCCGCGCTGGCGCCGGCCGACCGGCGGCGGGTGGAGCTGCTCGCCTCGCTGCTGCGGGTCGCCGACGGGCTCGACATCCGCCATCTCGGGGTCGTCACCGACGTAGCGGCCGTCCCCGAGGGCGGGCTGGTCGCCGTCTCCGCGCAGGCCGAGGGCGATCCGTCGAGCGAACTCGACGCGGCGATGGAGAAAGCCGACCTCTTCGAGCGGGCCTTCGGGCTGCGGATCGTCCTTCGACAAGCTCAGGACAGGCTCGGCGGCGAGACGGAACGCGACGCGTCATGACCACCGCGGTCGCGACGAAGAAGAAGATCCTGCTGGTCGACGACGAGGCCGCGATCGTCCACTCGCTGCGCTACAACCTCGAGAAGAACGGCTACGCGGTCACGACCGCCGGCGACGGCCGCACCGCGGTGACGCTCGCGCAGACCGAGCACCCCGACCTCGTCGTGCTCGACATCATGCTGCCGCTGCTCGACGGCATCGAGGCGTGCAAGGAGATCCGGCGCACGTCGAGCGTTCCGATCATCATGCTGACCGCGAAGGACCAGGAGTTCGACAAGGTGCTCGCGCTCGAGCTCGGCGCGGACGACTACGTCACGAAGCCGTTCGCGCTCGGCGAGATCATGGCGCGCATCAAGGCGCGACTGCGGCGGGTGGAGGTGACGGCGGACGAGCGCGACGAGTCGATCACGGCCGGCGACATCACGATCGATCCCGCACGGCAGCGGCTGATCGTGCGCGGCCGCGACGTCGCGCTGGCACCGAAGGAGTTCCGGCTCCTGCACCTGCTGATGGAGAACCGCGGCCGCATCGTGTCGCGGCAGACGCTCCTCGAGAAGGTGTGGGGCTACGACTTCGAAGGCGAGCACCAGACGATCAGCGTGCACGTCCGCTGGCTGCGCGAGAAGATCGAGATCGATCCGAACAACCCGCGGCACATCATGACGATCCGCAGCCGGGGGTACATGTTCAAGGCATGACCTCCGGCGAGGCGGCGGCCCTCGAAGCGCTGATCGCCGTCGTTGCCGCCGCTGCCGGATTCGCGCTCGGCCGGTCGCGCCCGAAGTCTCCGGCAGGCCCGCCGAATCAGGCCGCGCCGGAGCCGCAACCGGAGGGCCGCTTCGATCAACTGATGCGCTCGATCACCGTCGGCGTCGTCACGCTCGATGCGAACGGCTACATCACCGGAATCAACG
>DATHLL010000036.1:0-12831 GCA_035488195.1 Candidatus Elarobacter sp.
GTGCGGCGGCGGCTCCTTGCGCAGCCGCAGATAGTACAGCTGCATCGGCCAGACGTTGCGAAAGTCCTCGGGCCGCATGACGAGCTCGCGCAGCTTCCCGCTCAATGCGGCGGAGATCAAGTACGCGGCCCACCCGACGAACAGCGCCCAGGCGAAGAACAGGTGCCAGCGGCGGCCGTCGGCGAGGTCTTGCGGTCCGGGCAGCGTGAACCAGCCGGGAAACGCGCGCTGCGTCTCGGCGCCCATCCCGTCGTCGGTGTAGCCAAAAACGTGCGTCGTCGTGAAGCGGTGTCCGAAGAGGATCGTGTAGCCGGCCGGACCGCGCGGCGTGTCTTGCGCGTCGAAGGCCAGTACCCGCCGGGCGGGATTGCTCTTGTCCGAGGCGTCAAGGTACGGCGCCGCGTTGAAGATCTGCAGCCCGCTCATCACCAGCACCAGGATCGCGAGCGCCCACACCCAGTGCGCCGCGCGCGCGATCACGCCGTGCCGGTAGACGCGCCGGCCGTCGTCGTGCGCGTGCGCGCGCGGGAGCGGTCCCGCGTGCGCCTCGGTCGTCACGGCCGCTCCGCGACCAGCGCGCGCACAGTCCGCTCGAGCTGCGCGTCGTAGCCTTCGCCGACGTACGTCGCGCGCAGCTTCCCGTGCCGGTCGAAGACGAGCTGCGTCGGCCAGGCCTGGACGCCGTACGCGTTCCACACCGTGAAGTCGTCGTCGAACACCACCGGCCAGGTGACGTCCTGCTCGCGCAGCGCCTGCACCACGTTCGCGTGAACCCGCTCGTCGGGCAACTCCGGCGCGTGCACGCCGACGATCGCGAGGTCGCCGGTGCCGTACTTCGCGCGCAGGCGCTGCAGCTCGGGCGTGACGTGCTTGCAGTTGATGCAACTGAACGTGAAGACGTCGACGACCGTCACGCGTCCGGCGGTCGGCGGCGGGCCGCTCGCGTTCGCCCACGGCGCCGTCGCGCCGAGCACCGGCGCGAGCGACGTCGCGGCGGCGAGCAGGATGGTCGCGATCATGCCGTCGTCTCCTCGGGCGGCAGGACGACGGCGCGGCCGTCGAGCCGCAGCCGTCCCGCGTCGACCAGCTTCGTCATCTCGGCGCTCACGGTCTCGCGCGTGCTGCCGACGAGCGAGGCGACGTCGGCGTGCGTGAGCCGCAGATCGACGCGCGTCCCGCCCGCGACCGGGACGCCGTGCTCGGCGGCGAGCTTGCGGTACAGGTGGACGATCCGGTCGCCGACGCGCGCGTAGGCGAGGTCTTCCATCGTCGCGCGCGCGTCGTCGAGCCGGCCGCTCAGCGACTTCGCGACGTTCAGCGCGAGCGCCGGGTCGGCGGCGAGCAGCGCGAAGAGATCGTCGGCGCGGACGGTGCAGAGCAGCGCGTCCTCGACGACGACGGCGACCGTCGTGCGCGGCCGGTCGTCGAAGAGCGTCTCCTCACCGAAGAAGTCGCCGGCGCCGAGCAGCGCGACGGTCACGTCCTTGCCGTCCGGCGTCTCGCGCGCGATCCGCACCGCGCCGCGCTTCACCATGTAGACGATCCGCGTCGTGTCGCCCTGGTCGAAGACGCGCGTCCCGCGCGCCATCTCGCACATCGTGAAGAGGTGCTCGGTCGCGAGCACCCCCGCCTCGGTCGCCTCGACGAAGAGCCGGTTGTGCCGCAGGTACCAGACCTTGTTCGCGTCGTCGCCGCCGCTCGGCGGCCGTTCGGGCGGGCGCATCGCGGCGAACCTCTCTAGGGCCGTCCCCAGTCCGTCCATGCCGCGATGCTATCACGCCCGCCGGGCCGCACGGCGTAAGCGCCCTTACTTCCCGGCCGGGCCGACCACGACGCGGACCAGGTCGTTCGGCCGGATCCACTTCGCCATCGCCGCGCGGACGCGCTCCGGCGTCGCCGCGAGCGCCGCGGCGGCCTCGATGCGGTCCTCGTCGAGCGGCCGGCCCGTCGAGCCGTACGCGATGAGCTGCTCGGCGAGCCCTTCGTACGACTCCTTCGCGATCGGCAGCTCGCCGAGGACGAGCGCCTTGGCGCGCGTCAGCCGGTCGGCCGGGAGCGGCTTCTTCTGCAGCGAGGCGAGGTCGTCGACGACCAGCCGCGCGGCGCGCGCGACGTTCTGCGGATCGGCGCCGTAGTTCACCGAGAACGTTCCGCGCGTCGGACCGGCCGAGAAGCTCGAGCCGACCGTGTAGACGTAGCCGTGCAGCTCGCGCAGGTCGTGGAAGAGCAGCGAGGCGTAGAACCCGCCGCTCAGCACGGTGTTCGCGAGCCGCAGCACCGGGTAGTCCGGGTCCTTGAACGTCAGCGGCAGCGTCTCGGCGAGCCGCACCGAGGCCTGGACGCGCCCGGTCGCGGGGACCGACGCCGTCGCCGGCTTGTTCGGCGGAACCGCCGGCGCGAAGACGTTCGGCGCCGGCCCGTTCGCCTTCCAGCCGCCGAAATATCTCTCGACCGCGGCGCGCGCGTGCTCGGGGGTGACGTCGCCGATCACGACGATCGTCGCGAGATCCGGGCGGTACGCCGAGGCGTAGAACGCCTTCACGTCGTCGAGCGTGACGGCGTTCGCCGTCTCCGGCGTCGCGGTGCGGCGCGACGGATCGCCGGCCGGGTAGAGCGCCTCGGCCAGCGCGCGCTCCGCCTTGTAGTCCGGGCTCTTCACCGTCCCCGTCAGCGAGCCGACGGTCTGCTGTTTGACGATCCCGAACGCGGTGGCGGGGAACGCCGGATGGAGCTCGTCGTCGGCGAGCAGCTCAACGCCGCGGTCGAAGTCGGACGAGAGGACGTCGAGGCCGAACGAGCGGCCCGCGCTGACGCTGGCTGCGATCTTGTCGAGCTCCGTCTGGTACGCGATACGGTCGTAGGTCTGCGTGCCGTACGAGAAGAGGCCGTCGACGATCCCGTCGATCCCCTCCTTGCCGGGCGGGTCCTGGATCCCGGCGTTGCCGAGGATCTCGCCGCGCACGACTGCGGTGTGCGAGATCGTCGACCGGACGACGATCAGCTTCAGCCCGTTCGGGAGCGTCTGCATCACCGGGTTCACCGTCTGTTCGGGGACGTGCAGATTCGCGAGGATGTTCTTCGCGAACGCGGGCAGCCCGGTGTGCTCGGTCGGGATGACCGTGTTGTTCTCGCCGGCGCGGCCGCCGAACGCCGAGCCCGCCGCTTCTTTCGGCGTCGAGATCGCGACCGTCGCGGTGTCCTGATCGTAATAGCTGCGGAGGACGCGGTTGACGTCGTCGACGGTGACGCGCTGCAAGCCGGCGAGATCATCGTCGGGGGTGCGGTGCTCGACGGCGAGCGACTCGCTCCACGCCGAGGCGAGCCCGGAGATCGAGTTGCGCGCGAACTCCGCCTGCGCGACCTCGCGCCGCTTCGCGACCTCGACGAGGTCGGCGGGGAGACCGCTCTTCTTGTACGCCTCGAGCACCGCTTTGACGTCGCTCACCGCGGTCTCGCCGGTCGTGGTGACCGGCACCGCGGAGCCGACCAGCGTCATCCCGGCCTTCGGGTAGGTGACCGACTGCGCGAACGTCCCGAGCGCCTTCCCCGACGCCTGCAGCTCGAAGAGCGCGCCGCGCTGGCTGTTCAGCACGTCGTTGAGGATCTGCGAGGCGAAGTAGTCCTTGTCTTCGTAGCCGGGGACGCGGTACGCGACGAAGGCGAGCGTGATCGGGTCGGAGCTGTTGTCGTGCAGCGTCAGCGGCTTGAGCGGCTGGAGCCGGACGGGCTTGCGCGCGGGGAGCTTCGCCGCGGGGATGGTGCCGAACAGCGAGCGCACCTTCGCGATCGTCTGCTGCGGGTCGACGTTCCCCGCGATCACGTAGATCGCGTTGTTCGGATGGTACCACTTCGCGTAGTACGCCTTGAGATCTGGCGCCTGGATCTTCTTGAAGCTCGGTACCGTGCCGAGCCCGAAGTTCCCGTACGGCGTCCCCGCGAAGACGTTCCCGACCGCCTTCTCGAACAGCCGGAAGGTCGCGCTCGAGTTGTCCTGGGTGACCTCTTGGGTGATCGCGCCGCGCTCCTGGTCCCACAGCTTCTGTGAGTCGAGGACGCCGGTCGCGCGCGAGCGCTCGAGGTTGAGCGCGACGTCGAGATACTGCGAGGGCATCTCGAAGAAGTACTGCGTGAGCTCGTTCTGCGTGTCGGCGTTGAACGTCCCGCCGGTGATCGCCGTCGTGTCGGCGAACTGCGAGGCGGTCAGCGTCTTGCTGCCGCGGAACAGCATGTGCTCCTGCGCGTGGGCGACGCCGGTGATCGGCTCCTCGTCCGATCCGGTCAGGTAGTTCATCCAGGTCGAGACGACCGGCGCGAGCGTGTCGCGCAGGACGACCACCTGCAGCCCGTTCGGCAGCGTCGCGCGCGTCACGTCGACGGTGTGCGCGGCGGGCGCCGGCGACTGCGCGCGGCCGGGCGCGAGCGGAACGGCGAGGAACGCCGCGGCGAGCGCGGCGGCGAGGAGACGGCGAAGACCCATCCCCGGTGGTTCCGACGGGCGGCCGGGCACACCTCGGCGAACGACCGAGCCCGTGTCCGATCCCGTCCTGCGCGTCGAACGCGAGGGAGCGCGCGCTCGCGTGGTGCTGGCGCGTCCCGGCGTCCGCAACGCTTTCGATGCCGACCTGATCGCGCGGCTGCGCGAGGCCTTCACGGCACTCTCGGACGATCCGTCGGTCCGCGTCGTCGTCCTCGAAGGCGAGGGCAAGACGTTCTGCGGCGGCGCCGACGTCACGTGGATGCGCGGCTCGCTGGAGCTCTCCGAGGACGAGAACGTCCGCGACGCGGAGGCGATGTCGGACATGTACCGCGCGATCGACCTGTGCGCGAAGCCGGTGATCGCGCGCGTCCACGGCGCCGCGCTCGGCGGCGGCGCGGGACTGTGCGCAGTCGCCGACGCGGTCGTCGCGGAGGAATCGACCGTCTTCGGCTTCACCGAAACGAAGCTCGGGATCATCCCCGCGGTCATCTCGCCGTTCGTGCTGGCGAAGATCGGCGTCTCGCACGCGCGCCGGCTGTTCCTGACCGGCGAGCGGTTCGACGCGCAGCGCGCGCAGGCGATCGGGCTCGTCCACGAGGTCGTGCACGCCGACGCGCTCGACGGCGTCGTCGACGGGATCGCGGACGAGCTCGCGACCGCCGGGCCGGCGGCGATCGCCGCCGCGAAGGCGCTGATCCGCCGCGTGCGCGCCGCCTCGTACGAGGACTCGCGCGCGATCACCGCGCGCGCGATCGCGCAGCAGCGCACCGGCGCGGAAGGTCAGGAAGGTCTGCGCGCGTTCCTCGAGCGGCGCACCGCCGCGTGGAGCGCGCGATGATCCGGCGGCTGCTGATCGCGAACCGCGGCGAGATCGCGATCCGGATCGCGCGCGGCGCGCGCGAGCTGGGGATCTCGCCGGTCGGCGTCTACTCCGACGCCGACGAGCGCGCGCTGTTCCGCAGCGTGATGGACGCCGACGTGCGGATCGGCCCGGGGCCGGCGACCGAGTCGTATCTCGACGGCGAGAAGATCGTCGCCGCGGCGAAGACGCTCGGCGCCGACGCGATCCACCCGGGCTACGGCTTCTTGAGCGAGCGCGCGCCGTTCGCGCGGCTGGTCGTCGAGAGCGGGCTGGCGTTCGTCGGCCCCACGCCCGACGCGATCGCCGCGATGGGCTCGAAGATCGACGCGAAGCGGCGCGTGCGCGCGTTCGGCGTCCCGGTCGTCCCCGGCTACGAGGGCGACGACCAGAGCGACGAGCGGCTGCGCGCGGAGGCGACGTCGATCGGGACGCCGCTGCTGATCAAGGCCAGCGCGGGCGGCGGCGGGCGCGGGATGCGCGTCGTCGACGACCTGCGCACGTTCGGCGAAGCGCTCGCGAGCGCGCGCCGCGAGGCGAAGGCGGCGTTCGGCGACGACACGATGCTGCTCGAGCGGTACCTGCGCCGCCCGCGCCACATCGAGTTCCAGATCCTGGCGGACACGCACGGCACGACCGTCCATCTCGGCGAGCGCGAGTGCTCGATCCAGCGCCGCCATCAGAAGGTGATCGAGGAGGCGCCGAGCGTCGCGCTCGATCCGGCGCTGCGCGCGCGGATGGGCGAGGCGGCGGTGAACGCCGCGCGCAGCGTCGGCTACACCAACGCGGGGACCGCCGAGTTCATGCTCGACGAGGACGGCGCGTTCTACTTCCTCGAGATGAACGCGCGGCTGCAGGTCGAGCACCCGGTGACCGAGCTGGTGTACGACGTCGATCTCGTCCACGAGCAGTTGCGCGTCGCGAACGGCGAGCCGCTGCGCTTCGCGCAAGCCGACCTGACGCCGCGCGGCTGGGCGATCGAGGTGCGGTTGAACGCCGAGGACCCGGCGCACGACTTCCTGCCGCAGTCGGGGACGATCGCCGCGTTCGACGTCCCGCGCGCGCCGGGCGTCCGGCTCGACGCCGGCTTCGCCGCGGGCAGCGAGGTCCCGGTCTACTACGACTCGATGCTGGCGAAGATCATCGTGTGGGGCGCCGGCCGCGCGAGCGCGATCGCGCGGATGGACGCGACGCTGCGCGAGACGACGGTCGCCGGGATCGCGACGAACCTGCCGCTGCTGCGTGCGATCGTCGCGGACGAGGCGTACCGCGCGGGCGACACGACGACGCGCTTCCTCGAAGAGCGGATGCCGGGGTTCGCGCTCGGCGGACGCGCGCTCGACGACGCCGCGAAGCGGCGCGTCGCGGCGGCGGTCCTCGCGCGCGACGATGCGTGGCGGCTCGGCGGCGTCGGCGTCCCCGTCGCGTTCGCGGTGGACGGAACGGCGGTGCGCGCGCACGCGTCGTACGACGGCGCGCGCTGGCGGCTCGCCGGCGACGTGACCGGCGATGTCGAGCCGGACGCGCGCGGCGCGACCTACGACGCGCAGGGCGGGACGGTCGCGGCCGAGGGACGCACGCTGCGCTGGACGTTCCCGGAACCGCCGAGCGCCGACACCGAGCACGCCGCGCACGCCGTCTCCTCGGGGGTCGTGACGGCGCCGATGCCGGGGAAGATCGTGAGCGTGAACGTCGAGCCCGGCGCGCAGGTCGAGCAGCGTGCGCTGCTGATCGTCCTCGAGGCGATGAAGATGGAGCACCGCATCGAGGCGCCGGTCGCCGGGACCGTCACCGAGGTCCGCGTGAAGCCGGGCGAGCTGGTCACCGGCGGCGCGACGCTGGTGACGATCGGCGCGAAGTAGGCCGGCCGCATGCGCGTGATCCTCATCCCCGGCTGGAACGAGCAGGCGAAGCTGATGCGCACGTTCTCCGACGGGCGCAACGGAAAGGACGGCCTCGCGGCGTTCGGCTTCGACTGCACCATCTTCCCCGACGGCAACGAGACGCTGCGCGAGCGGATCGACCGCTTCGGCTCGTTCCTCGACCGGCTGCACGCGCGCGAGCCCGACGCGTTTCCCGTCGCGACGGTCGGCTACAGCGCGGGCGGCTTGATCAACCGCGGCTTCCTGCGCGCGTACCCGCAGCGCGCGCACGAGATCGCCGCGACCGTGCAGGTCGCCGCGCCGAACACCGGTCTGATCACGAACTACGCGATCGGGACGCTGCGGCTGGCGCGCATGCCGACGCACATGCTGGCCGACATGGACGTCGCGGCGCCGTTCATGACCTGGCTGAACGGCTGCACCGGCCGCTGGGTGCCCGATCCCGACAACCCGAAGAAGCAGCGCTGGCAGCTCGCCGGCGAGCCGTGGGTGATGCCGGAGGGGCATCCGTTCCTGCACGTCGCCGGCCGGATGCCGAAGTACCGGCTGCAGAGCGACGGCGTCGTGATGATCGAGTCGGCGTCGATGGACGGCGCGATGCCGGTGACGACGATCGACATGGACGAGGCGAACCACCTGAACCTGGGCGCCGCGCAGAACGTCTTCGCGACCGTGTTCCGCCGCTTCAAGCACGACGACGTCGTCTGGCCGCGCGTCGTCGACCTGATCGCCCGCTTTCTGCGCAAGGAGCCAGTGAGATGACGAACCCGCTCGCGTCGATGCCCAAGCACGTCACGATCGTCGAGGTCGGGCCGCGCGACGGCCTGCAGAACGAGGCGGCGCCGATCTCGACCGACGACAAGGTGCGCTTCTGCGACCTGCTCTCCGACGCCGGCGTCCCGATCCTCGAGGCGACCTCGTTCGTCAGCCCGGCGCACGTCCCGCAGATGGCCGACGCCGGCGAGGTGTTCCGGCGCATCCGCAAGGATCCCGAGCGGACGTATCTGGTGCTGGTCCCGAACGAGCGCGGCCTCGACCGCGCGATCGAGGCCGGCGTGCGCGCGATCGCGGTCTTCACCGCGGCGTCGGAGGCGTTCGCGCAGGCGAACATCCGGATGTCGATCGGCGAGTCGGTCGCGCGCTTCGCGACGGTGGTGAAGCGCGCGAAGGCGGACGGGATGTGGGTGCGCGCGGCGATCTCGACCGCGTTCGGCTGCCCGTTCCAGGGCGAGGTCGCGGTCGCCGACGTCGTGCGCGTCTCCTCGCTGCTGCTCGACCTCGGCGTCGACGAGCTCAGCGTCGCCGACACGATAGGCGTCGGCACCCCGAACCAGGTCTACGACGTCGTCGACGCGCTGCGCGCGATCGTCCCGCCGGAGAAGCTCGGCCTGCACTTCCACGACACGCGCGGCACCGCGCTCGCGAACACGCTGGCGGCGCTGACCTGCGGCGTGCGCATCTTCGACACCTCGGCCGGCGGCCTCGGCGGCTGCCCGTTCGCGCCCGGCGCGACCGGCAACTGCGCGACCGAGGACCTCGTCTACATGCTGCACGGCATGGGCATCGAGACCGGCATCGACCTCACGAAGCTGCGCGCCGCCTCGCGCTTCATCGCCGAACGCCTCGGCCGCCCCCACGCCTCCCGCGCCTACACCGCCCTCGAAGCCGCCGAACGGCGCACGGCCCGCGCAGCCGCCGCCGGCTGACCCGGGGAGGCGCCGCGCCGTCCCGTTCCGTAGGACGCGCGATGCGCATCGCGATTCGTACCGGCACGCTCTACGACGGGACCGACGGCGCGCCGCGCACGAACGCGACGCTCGTCGTCGAGGACGGGCGCGTCGCGGCGATCGCGGACGGCGGCGACGCGGGCGAGGGTGCGGACCGGACGTACGAGGCGGCGTGCGTCGTGCCTGGGCTGATCAACGCGCACGTGCACCTCGAGATGAACGGCGAGCCGGACATCCAGACGCTGTACGTCGTGCGGACGGCGACCGAGCAGACGCTCTACGCGGCGCGCAACGCGCGGCTCGCGCTCGAGGCGGGGGTCACGACGGTGCGCGATCTCGGCAGCGTGAACGGGAACGCGATCGCGCTGCGCGACGCGATCGAGCGCGGCGAGCACGCCGGTCCGACGATCGTGCCGGCGGGACGCGCGATCTGCATGACGGGCGGGCACGGGCACTTCGTCGGGCGCGAGGCCGACGGGCCCTGGGACGCGCGCAAAGCGGTGCGCGAGCAGCGCAAGTCCGGCGCCTCGTGCATCAAGCTGATCGCGACCGGCGGCGTGCTGACCAAAGGCGCCGTCCCCGGCCAGGACCAGCTCAGCGAAGAGGAGATGCGCGCGGCGATCCTCGAGGCCTCGACGCACGGGATGCGCGTCGCCGCGCACGCGATCGGGATGAGCGGGATCAAGAACGCGCTGCGCGCCGGCGTGACGTCGATCGAGCACGGCCATCTGCTCGACGACGAGGCGATCGAGCTCTTCAAGGCGCGCAACGCCTATCTCGTGCCCACGCTCGCCGCGGTGTGGCGGATCTACGAGAACATCGCGGGCGGCGCGCAGCCCGACTACGTCGTGCGCAAGGCGACCGAGATCTATCACCAGGCCGGCGACAACATCCGCAAGGCCTTTCGCGCCGGGGTGACGATCGCGGGCGGCTCCGACGCCGGGACGCCGTACAACCGCCACGAGGACTACGCGTACGAGGTCGAGCTGATGTCGACCGTGCTCGGAATGACGCCGCAGCAGGCGCTGACCGCGGCGACCTCGACCGCCGCCGAGCTGCTCGGCGTCGAGGCGGGCGTGCTCGCGCCGGGACGCCCCGCAGATCTGCTGCTGCTCGACCGCGACGCCGGCGCCGACGTGCGCGCGCTGCGCGAGCCGCGCGTCGTGATCAAGAACGGCTCGGTCGCGCGCGAACGCGCGGCGTGAGCGAACCGCGCGGCGCGCACGAGCTGCGCGGGCTCAAGGTCGCCGTGCTCGGCGCGATCTCCTGGCCCTCGCCGCCGCCCGGCTACGGCCCGTGGGAGCAGATCGCGTACAACGTCGCGCGCGGCCTGACGGCGCGCGGCGCCGACGTGACGCTCTTCGCGACCGCGAACTCCACCAGCCCGGCGAAGCTCGCCGCCGTCGTCCCCGCCGGGCTGAACGAAGATCCCGCGCTGAACGGCGAGGTGTGGACCGAGTTGCACGTCGCGTCCTGCTTCGCGCGCGCGCGCGAGTTCGATCTGATCCACAACCATCTCGACTGGAAGCCCTTGCTGCACGCGCTCGGCACGGCGTCACCGCCGCTGCTGACGACGATCCACGGCTTCTCCTCGCCGCAGATCCTCGGCGCGTACTACGCCGGCGCGTCGCGCTCGTTCTACTGCTCGATCAGCGACGCCGACCGCGATCCGGGGCTCGCGTATCTCGCGACGGCGTACAACGGGATCGACCCCGCCGAGTGGACGTTCCGCGGCACGGTCGGCGACTATCTGCTGTACTTCGCGCGCTTCCATCCCGAGAAGGGCGCGCACCTCGCGATCGAGGTCGCGCGCCGGGCCGGCGTGCGGCTGAAGCTGGCGGGGATCCCGCACGACGAGACGTACTTCCGCGAGCTCGTCGAGCCGCACGTCGACGGCGACGCGGTGCAGTACCTCGGCCACGTCCGCGGCGCTGCGCGGGACGAGCTGGTCGGCGGCGCGCTCGCGCTCGTCCACCTGACGACGCGCCCCGAGCGGTTCGGCTTGACGCTGATCGAGGCGATGGCGTGCGGAACGCCGGTGCTCGGTGCGCGGATGGGCTCGATCCCGGAGATCGTCGTCGACGGCGCGACCGGCTTCCTGTGCGAGGGCGTCGACGACGCGGTCGCGCGCGTCCCGCGGCTCGCCGGCCTCTCGCGCGCGGCATGCCGGGCGCACGTCGAAGCGGCGTTCTCGCTGGACCGGATGATCGACCGCTACGCGAGCGCGTACGCCGACGCGCTGCGCCTGCGCACGCCGCCGCCGCCGACCGCGGCGCAAGTCCGCGCGCGGCGGCACGACTGGTGGGACCGTCCGATGGCCTTCACCGACGTCCCGCCGCGACCGCGCCACGCCGTCGAGGACGCGGCGCTGCCGGGGATCGGCTAGTGCCCGGGGACGGTTGAACCCGGTTGCGGATTCGCGGGGTCGCCGAGCTGCGCCAGCAGCTCGTCGATCGCAGCGACGATCTGGATCGCCGACGCGCGGTAGAGCGAGGGGCGCTTCGAGTTCGACCCGTTCTCCCCCCGGCCGCCGAGCGCGGGGGGTGCGTCGCCCGACATCGCGTGGTTGTGCTCGCCGTACGGCGTCTCGGTCTCGGACTGCCAGTCGACGACTTGCTGTACGAGCGGACGATACTGCTTGAGCTCGCGCCGAGCGTCGTCGGGACGTTTCAGCTGGATCAGCGCGCGCGCCGCCAGGACCGAGAAGCTCGCGCTGCGCGTGTCGGCGTAGTGCTGCGGTTCCCGAAACCCGTTCGCGAGCATCTGCTTCGAGCAGCGCGCATACGCGTCGACGGCCGCCTGTGCGGCGTCGTAGACCGTCTGCGCGGGGTCGGACTTCGTCAGCTTGGCGACCGCGATGACGTACTGCGTCGCCTCGGGGCAGATCGTGTCGGCGAACGGCGCGGCGGAGGCGCCGGCCGTAAGGCCCGCGCATGCCAGCGTGCCGCCGAGAACGGCGGCAAACCAACGGTTCATGAGACTCCTCTCACATGCGGGGCCGGCGAGGCCGGCTGCGCCTGCGGGCGCGTGGCGTCGCGGTTCAGCGCGTCGATGCGCGCGAGCTCAGTGTCGATCGCCGCGACGATGTCCTTGGCGGAGTCGTGATAGAGCGATTGCCGGCGGTTGTCGGCGCCGTTCGTGCTCGGGTCGAAGCCGGCATGGCCGGACTTCGACGTCTCGGCCTCGGCGGTCCAGTCGACGACCTGCTGCACGTACGGGCGCCAGTGCGAGAGCTCGCGCTTCGCGTCGTCGAGGCGGTTCATCGCGATCAGCGCGCGAGACGCCAGCACGGCGAACTGGGCGGCGCGGGTGTCGGCGTAGTGCTGCGGCTCGTGAGACCCGTTCGACAGCATGCGCTTCGAGCAGACCTCGTAGGCGTTGACGACCGGCTGCGCGACGTCGTAGACATGCTGCGGCGAATCGTCGCGGCGAAGCTTGCCGGCGGCGCTCACGTACTGGCTCGCCTCGGGACAGAGCGAATCGGCGAAGACCGGTTCGGCATCGACTCGCCCGAACGAACAAGCGACGAAGCCAAGCGCAAGCAGAGCACCCGTGTATTTCATGGGAAGGCCGTTCCTTTCGGCTGTGCACCGCCCCTGTCCGGCGGCTTCGCCGCTACGAGCGGAACCGCTCAAAAACCGGTGGCGACGCCGACGTGGTACTGGTCGCGGCCACCGGCCGGACACTCGCGGCGGCGAACTGCCGGACGGCCCAGTCGCCGTCGATCCGGAACAGCCGCGTCGCTCCGCTCTCGTCGCTCGGCGTCATCGCAGCGCCGCCGCGCGGCGGTCGATCCAGTGCAGCGCGCGCCGGCCGCGCTCGGCCTTCGCGAGCGCGTCGTCGACGCTCGCCGCGAGCACAGTGAAGTGTCCCATCTTGCGGCGC
>DATHLL010000037.1:0-23277 GCA_035488195.1 Candidatus Elarobacter sp.
TCGTAGCCCTCCGGGTGGAACCGCCCGAACAGCAGCCGCGCGAGCGGCGTGTGCGCGACGTCGATCAGCGAGATCGTCCCGCCGGGGACCAGCGTCCGGATCGCCTCCGCGAAGAAGCGGCTCGGATCGGGGATGTGGTGCAGGACGTGGGTCAGGAAGATCGCGCGCAGCGAGCCGTCCTCGAACGGCAGGCGCTGCGCGTCGACCGTCATGTCGGCGGCGCCCGGGACGACGTCGGAGGTGATGACGGTCGGATCGAGCAGCTTCACGTAGTTCGCGCCGCTCCCGAGCTCGAGGATCCGGCCGGGATGCGGGACGGTCGCGGCGTCGGCGAGCATCGCGCCGTACCAGCGGTCGTAGGTTCGCTTCACCAGGGGGCGGCGCAGAATGAGGTCGCGCTGCACGCGGAACCAGCGCTCGGAACCGATCTCCACGCCGTTCAGCGCCGGCTCCTCGAGTAGCATGCTCACGGCGGCACCACGGTTTCCGCGGTCCCGGAACGCCTCCTGCGAAGCGACCGGCCTTCAGTGCAGCCGCCGGACGACCATCACGACGAGGTCGCCGCCGAGCATCGCGAGCGTCGGCGACCACACCCGCACGATCTCGAACGCGCAGCCCAGCGCGCCGAAGCGCGCGCGCAGATCGCTCTCCGCGTAGTCGCGGAAGACGAGCGCGCCGCCCGCTCGCACCGGGTCTTCGTGGTACTGCGGCTCCTCGAGGTGCCGGACCGTCCCCTCGGCGCCCGGCAGCGCGCGGACGCGGTCGTGCTCGAGGTCGAAGTAGAACGGGATCGTGAAGCAGTAGACGCCGCCCGGCCGCAGGACGCGCACGATCTCGCGCTCGGCGCGGGGCGCGTCGGCGACGTGCTCCATCACGTCGGCGGTGATCACGAGGTCGAACGAGGCGTCCGGGAACGAGAGCCGCTCGAGGTCCTCGTGCCGGACGCCGCCGCGCAGCGCGCCGGGCGCGACGGCCGGGCCGAGGTACTCCGAGGCGACGAACCGCGCCGGCGGGAGCGCGGCGGCGAACGTCGCGTGGAGCGGGCCGCGCGACTCGGCCAGGAAGACCCGCTTCCCGTTCGCCTCGAGCCATTCGGCGCTCGCCGCCAGCGAGCTGAACGCGTCGCCGAAGAGCGCCCACGAGATCGCCGCGGCCAGCGCGCGCTGGCGGGTCGAGGAGCCGCAGTCCGACGCGATCAGGCTCTCGCGGACGTTCGGCGAGGTCAGCGCGAAGCCGGCGGGGACCCCGTGCAGGTTGCAGCAGCCGGCGAGCGTGCGGTGCTGCTCGAGCGAGGCGCGCAGCACGAAGTCGGCCGGGTAGTCGAAGAGCGTCGGGGCGCCGAGCGTCCAGCGCTCGTAGAAGACCGGGAGTCCGGCCAGATCCGACCGCCGCGCCGCCGGCGCCGGCCGCTTCGCCCAAAGCATGCGGCGGCGCTTCGCCCCGTCTGGAGGCCGAACCCACGCGCGCGGACAACACCGCCGCCGTGCAAGACGCGTCCTGGCTGCTCGACGACGCCGCGCCTCGCGCGGCGACCATCACCGAAGCGACCGGGGTGAGCCGCGACGGGTGGTGCGAGCCCGAGGTCGGCCTGACGATCGCGGCCGCCTCGGCGGTCGCGCTGTGCCAGTTGCGGATCTGGCTGAAGCCCGAGCCGGCGCGCACGAGCACGCGTTTCGTCGCGCGGTTCGGCGACCACGAACCGTTCGCGTTCGAGCTCCCGCACGACCGGATGGTCGTGGTCCACGCGGCCTGCGCGGCGGCGCCCGGCGAGGTCGTGCAGGGCTCGATCGCGTGCGACAACGAGGTGAGCGACAAGGGGATCGACGTCCGGCGCCTCTCGTTCAAGCTCGACGGCATCCGTTTCGCCTGAGCGACGGTGCGGCGATGTTCAAGGTGAAGGGCCGTAACGGCCGGGCGATGATCCGGGGCGTCCTCGACGGGATCGCCGGGCGCGAGCTGCGCGGCCGGGTCTTCACCCTCACCGGGTCGGCGGCGCCGCCGGTCGCGGTCCACGACCAGGACGGGCCGCTCGGCGCGGCGGCCGTCGCGGCCGACGACGGCGTCCCCGGCCGCCGGCCGCACGAGGCCGGCTGGAGGTTCTCGTTCACGCTGCCGGACGCGCTGTACGACGGCCGGCTGCGCGCGCTCCGCGCGGTCGACGAGGCGCATCCCGACGCGTTCGAGCACGCCGAGCTCGCCTTCGCCGGCGATCCCGCGATCCTGCGCCCGCGGCCCGCGCGGCCCGCCCGCCGCACCGAGGCGGCGCGCGAGGACGCGCTGATCGCGCTGACCGAGAGCGTCCGCGCGCAGACGGCGGCACTGACCCGGCTGCTGGGCGGGGGCGGCGCGGAGCCCGCGGGGGCGGCCCCGCGGCTCGCCGGCGGCGCGCCGCGGCTCACCGACCGCTACGGCGCGACCTTCCCCGACGCGGTCCGGCCGGCGGCGCGCGACGTGATCTGGCTCGGCGTGATCGACTGGGACTTCCGGATCCAGCGGCCGCAGCATCTCGCCGCGCGGCTCGCCGACCTGCACGCGCGCGTCTTCTACGTCTCGATCGTCTTCGACCAGGCCGACGAGCGCGGCCGGTTCCGGCTGCTGCGCTCGCCGCACGCCGGCGTCTACGAGCTGCGGCTCGCGCTGACCGGGACGCTCCCCAAGAACATCTACGCCGGGTTCGGCGAGGACCAGACGGCGAGCGTCCTGGCCGCGCTCGACGAAGCGATCGACGTGCTCGGGATCGCCGAGCCGACCGTCGTCGTGCAGTACCCGAGCTGGTACCCGGTCGCGTGCGGGATCGCCGGCGCGACGGTCGTCCACGACTGCCTCGATCTGGTGAGCGGCTTCGAGGACACGACGCCGGAGACGATCAAGCTCGAGAACCGGCTGCTGCACGACGCCGACCTCGTCGTCGTGAGCTCGAAGCCGCTCGCCGAGCACGTCGCGCCGCAGCGGGCCGACACGGTGCTGATCCGGAACGCCGCCGACGTCGGCTTCTTCGCGAGCGCGCCGGCGGCGCCGCTCCCGCGCACGGGCCGCCCGGTGATCGGCTACTTCGGCGCCATCGCCTACTGGTACGAGATCGGCTGGATCGAGCACGCCGCGAACGCGCATCCGGAGTGGGACTTCCTGCTGATCGGTGCGAGCGACGGCTGCGACATGCGCGGCGTGCAGAACCTGCCCAACGTGCGGCTCCTCGGCGAGCGCCCGTACGGCGAGCTCCCCGCGCTGCTCGGCGAGATGGACGTGACGGTGATCCCGTTCAAGCTCACCGAGCTGATCACGTGCACCAACCCGGTGAAGCTCTACGAGTACATGGCGGGGGGACGGCCGGTCGTCGCGAGCGCGATGCCGGAGGTCGTCGACGCGACCGACCTCGTCTACATCGCCCGCGACGCGGAGGACTTCGCGGCGCAGATCGCGCGCGCGCTCGCCGAGGACGGCCCGGAGCTGCGCGAGCGGCGGCGGCGCTGGGCGCTCGAGCACAACTGGCACGCCCGCGCCGACCGGATGATGGACGCGCTCGCGACGACGCGCCCGAGCGTCTCGGTCGTGATCCTCGCCTACGAGCACTGGTCGTTCACGCGCGCGTGCCTCGACTCGGTGCTGCGCTTCAGCGACTACGCGAACCTCGAGGTGATCGTCGTCGACAACGGCTCGCGCGACGCGACGCCGGTGATGCTGCGGCGGATCGCGGCCCACGACCCGCGCGTGAAGGTCGTCACCAACGCGGAGAACCTCGGCTTCGCGGCCGGCAACAACGCCGGGATCGCGGCGGCGCGCGGCGACTACGTGATCCTGCTGAACAACGACACCTACGTCACGCGCGGCTGGGTGCGCGACCTGATCCGCCCGCTGCAGCAGGACCCCTCGATCGGCCTCGCCGGCCCGCTCACCAACAACATGGGGAACGAGCAAAAGGTCGACCTCGCCTACGACGGGATGCTCGAGATGGCCGACGTCGCGCGGCGCTTCGTGCGCCGGCACACGCGGCGCCGGTTCGACGTCTCGACGCTGGCGTTCTTCTGCGTCGCGCTGCGCCGCGACGTGATCGAGCGCGTCGGGCTGCTCGACGTCGCGTACGGCGTCGGCTTCTACGAGGACGACGACTACTGCCGCCGCGCCGAGCGCGCCGGATACCGCATGGTGGTCGTCGACGACGTGTTCGTCCACCACCACATGTCGGCGTCGTTCGACGCGCTCGGCGCCGAGCGCAAGCGCGAGCAGATGGAGCGCAACAAGGCGATCTACGAGGCGCGCTGGGGCCCGTGGCGCCCGCACCGCTACCGCAACGCGCCGGGCTTCGGCTAGCCGGCGATCACTCGCGCCGGTGGACGCGGCGCACGATCGTGTAGGGCGAGTGCTTCGTCTCCGTGTGGATGTTCGCGATGTACGTCCCGAGGATCCCGAGGATCAGCGTCGTCAGACCGCCGAAGAGCCAGATCGAGGCGATCAGCGAGGTCCACCCGCTCACCTGCACCGAGGCGTGGAAGAACGTCCACACCGCGAACGCGATCGCGCCGACCGAGAGCACCGAGACGGCGGCGCCGACGCACAGGATCACGTACAGCAGCTTCGAGGAGTTGGTCGTGATGTAGCGGATCGCCATGTCGAAGCGGCGCGCCAGCGTGTACGTCGTCGGCGAGATCGAGAGCTTCGTCACCGGGAGCGGGACCTGCGCGAACCCCGCGGTGACGAAGAGGTGCCCGAGCGTGAACTCGCGGTCCTGGTGCGCGACCAGCGCGCGGACGTAGCGCGCGCTCATCAGCCGCGCGGTCACGGTGTTGGGCGGGAGCGGCCGGTCGCTGAGCGCGTTCGCGAGCCAGAAGAACGCGTGCCCCGAGATCCGCTCGAACGCGCCGCCCTTGCGCCGGATCTGCACCCCGTACACGACGTCGCAGTCGCCCTGCCGGAAGCGCTCATAGAACGCGCTCAGGTACTCGGGCGCCTCTTCGAGATCGCTGTCGAGCAGGAACACCAGGTCGCCGGTCGCGTGCGCGAGCCCGGTCATGATCGCGCGGTGGTGGCCGAAGTTCCGCGAGAGGTCGACGACGACGATCCGCGGGTCGCGCGCGTGGAGCGCGAGCGCCTTCTCGAGGCTGTCGTCCGGCGAGCCGTCGTTGACGAGCACGACCTCGATCTCGGCGAACAGCGGCTCGGCGGCGGCGAGCGCGCGGCGCACGAACTCCTCGACGGTTCCGGCGGAGCGGTAGAGCGTGGCGACGACCGAGAGCTTCACCGTTCCATCTCGACGCGGATGCTGCTCCGCGCCTCCTCGGCGGCGCCGATCGCCTCGGCGCGCGCCGCGCCGAACGCGACGACGTAGCCGGGGCGCGCGCGGTCGTTCTCGGCGCCGGCGTAGAACCGCCCGGGGACCAGCTCGACCTCGGCCTCGACCACCCCGGGGACGCGGCGCGCGGCCTCCAGCCCCGAGACCGAGCGCACGACCCCGCTGGGGACCTCGAGGAACGCGAGGACGGCGGCCCGCGAGCCCGGCCGCGGCGGCGGGAGGCGCACGTCCTCGCCGAGCGCGCGCGCGAGGTGCCAGCGCGGGACGTCGATCCCGGAGAGGTACGGCGCGATGTGCGTGTAGATGCGGCTCCCGCCGCCGCGCGCCGCGATCTCGACCAGATAGACCTCCTCGCCGGGGGTGACGATGTACTCGGCGTGCGTGACGCCGGTGCGCAGCCCGAGCGCGCGCGTCACCGCCGCGTTCGTCCGCACGACCTCGTCGAGGACGTGCGGCGGGAGCGCGGCGGGATAGGCCAAGCGCGAAGCGACCTGCGGGCGGTCCGCGTAGTGCTCCTTGTCGGAGATCCCGAGCACCGTCACCGCGCCGTCCTCGCAGACGGCCTCGACCGTGACCTCGGTGCCGGCGACGAACGCTTCGACGAGGACGACGCCGGCCGCCGAGGCCGCGCGCGCCGCCACGAACGCGGCCGGCAGCGCCTCGGGCGCGGCGACCTTCGCGACGCCGCGGCTCGACTGGCTGTCGACCGGCTTCACGATCAGCGGGAACCCGACCGCGCGCGCCGCCTCCGCGAGCTGCGCCTCGTCGGCGACCGCGGCGTAGCGCGGGTTGCGCACGCCCGCCGCGGCGGCCGCGTCGCGCATCGCGTGCTTGTTCGTGAAGCGCAGCGCGGTCTCCAGACCGATCCCCGGCAGGCCGAGCGCCTCGGCGACGTACGCCGCGGTCGGGACCCCGACGTCGGTCGTGTCGCAGACGATCCCGTCGATCCGCCGGCTGCGCGCGGCCGCGAGCGTTCCGGCGCGGTCGCGGATGTCGACGGCCTCGTAGGCGTCGGCGAACGCCGCGCCCGGCGCCGCCGGGTCGGAGCCGGTGACGAGCACCTCGTGGCCGAGCTCCTTGGCGAGGCGGATCGTCGGGATCTGCCAGAGGCCCCCGCCCAGGACGTGGAGCCGCTTCGGCGCGCCGCGCGGCGCACTCATCGCGCGGTGGCGTCGATCAGTGCCTTCAGCTCCGTCAGCGCCTGGGTGACCGTCTCCAGCGGCTCGGTCCCGATCGAGACGCGCACGAACGCGTCGCACGAGCGCCCGTAGCCGATCCCCGGCACCACGCAGATCGCGTTCTCCTCGAGCAGCCGCGTGCAGAACTCCTCCGAGCTCAGCGCGCTCGGCGCGATCGAGACGAAGAAGTAGAACGTGCTGTCGCCCGGGAGATACGCGAGCCCGATGCGGTCCATCCGCCGCGCGACCTCGGCGCGCGTCTCGAGCAGCCGGCGGATCTGCGGTTTGGTGACGTCGAGGATCGTCTCGAAATGCCGCGCGACGTAGTACTCGAGGATCGTCGCGGGACAGGTGACGAGGTGCTGGTTGACCTTGAGGATCTCGTCCGTCAGCGCGGGGTTCGCGATCGCGTACCCCAGCCGCCAGCCCGAGATCCCGTAGTTCTTCGAGATCGAGTTGAAGACCGCGACGTGCTCCTTCGCCGGATCGAAGTGCGCGACCGAGACGAACGGCTCCGGGGTGAAGTCGCTGTACGCCTCGTCGCAGAGCAGCCAGATCCCGTGCCGCCGCGCGAGCGCGACCAGCGCCTCCAGCACCTCGGCCGGGTAGCGGCGGCCGGTCGGGTTGTGCGGGCTGTTGATGATCAGCGCCTTGGTGCGCGGCGTGACGTAGCGCTCCCAGTCCGCGGGCTCGGCGGTGTACGGGATCCCGACCGGGACGCCGCGGCAGAGCCGCACCTGCTCGGTGTAGCTGACCCAGGCGGGCTCGGGGATCAGCACCTCGTCGCCCTTGTCGAGGATGCTCAGCAGCGTCATGTAGATCGCCGCCTTCGAGCCCGCCGTGACGACGATCTCGCGCGCGGGGTCGACCGGCGTCCCGTACGTCGACGTGTAGTACGCGGCGATCTTCTCGCGCAGCTCGGGGAGCCCGCGCGAGTCCGAGTAGTGGAAGCTCGCGGGGTACGGGAGGTCGCGCACGTCGACCTCGGGGAGATCGAAGAACGCTTCGCCCAAGCTCAGGACGCGCACCGGCCTGCCCGCGCGCTGGAGCGCGTAGACCTTCGCGTTGTAGCGGATCGAGAGCGCGTCGGCGACGCCGCTCGTGTTCCGCGAGAGCGCCGGGCGCGGCGGCGCGGCCTGCTCACGCACCGCGGTCACCTCGCGCGAACAGCGCGCGCGCGTTCGCGAAGAGCATCGCGTGCAGCTCGTCCTCGCCGACGCGCAGCTCCCCGCAGAGCCGCAGGAAGATCTCGAGCTGGCGCGCCGGCGAGCCGAACGGGTAGTCCGAGCCCCACACGATCCGCGAGCGGTCGGTGAAGCGCACCAGCTTCTTGAGGTCGAGCATCGCCGAGGAGTCCTCGAGGTATTGCAGGCTGAGCGCGAGCTCGTAGTAGCAGTTCGCGAACTCGCGCAGGTGGAAGAAGTACTCGAGGACGCGGTAGCCGCCGCTGTGCGCGACGACGACGCGGCGCTCGGGGAAGCGCGCGAGCAGCTCGGCGATCGCCGTCAGACGCGGCTGGAACGCGAGCTCCTTGCCGAAGTAGAACGCGTCGACGACGATCGGCAGCTCGGCCGGCAGCTCGCCGATCCGCGCGTACACGCGCTCCCAGTCGCGCTCGGCCAGCCGCTGGATCCGCGAGTGCACCTTCAGCGCGTCGATGCGGCCGGCGCGCGCCTCGCCGGCGACGAAGTCGCCGTCGGCGCCGAGGTCGAGGATCAGCGTGACGCGGTCGCCGGCGGCGCGCCGCGCGCCGGCGTGCGCGCGGTACGAGGCGACCTCGTTGAAGATCACGTTCTTCCCCGCGGTCGCGAGGTCGTAGCCGTCGAGGCCGCGCTCGACGTGGACGTGCGCGTCGAACAGCGGGCGGCCGGCGGTCGCGGCGTCCGCCATCACGCCACCGCGCTGCGCTCGGGGCTGAAGCGGCGAACCGCCGCGATGACGCGCTCCTGGTCCTCCGGCGACATGTCGTTGTACAGCGGGAGCCGGATCAGACGTTCGCTCGCGCGCTCGGTGACCGGCAGCTGCCCGCGCCGGTACCCGAGCGTCGCGCCGTACTCCGACTCGTGCAGCGGAACGTAGTGGAAGACCGCGCCGATCTCGTGCTCGCGCAGGTGCGCGATCAGCGCGTCGCGCGCCTCGGCGGACGGGAGCAGCAGATAGTAGAGATGCGCGGGGTGCGCGCACTCCGCCGGGACGACCGGCTGCCGCACGCCGGACTCCGCCGCCCAGTCGCGCAGCTCGCCGTGGTACCGCTCCCAGATCGCGGTGCGGCGGCGCTGGATCTCGTCCGCCGCTTCGAGCTGCGCGTGCAGGAACGCGGCGAGGATCTCGCTCGGCAGGTACGACGAACCCGGCTCGACCCAGCTGTACTTGTCGACCAGCCCGCGGAAGAAGCGCGCGCGGTTCGTCCCCTTCTCGCGCACGATCTCGGCGCGGCCGACCAGCGACTCGTCGTTGATCACCAGCGCGCCGCCCTCGCCGCACATCACGTTCTTCGTCTCGTGGAAGCTCTGCGTCGCGAGCGTGCCGAACGACCCGAGCGGCCGCCCGCGGTAGGCGCCGAAGAGCCCGTGCGCGTTGTCCTCGACCACCGCGATGCCGTGCCGCTTCGCGATCGCGCCGATCGCGTCCATCTCGCACGCGACGCCGGCGTAGTGCACGACGACGACCGCGCGCGTCCGCGGCGTGATCGCCGCCTCGAGCGCGCGCTCGTCGAGGTTCAGCGTGTCGGCGCGGATCTCGGCGAAGACCGGCTTCGCACCGCGCAGCACGAACGCGTTCGCCGTCGAGACGAACGTGAACGAGGGCATCACGACCTCGTCGCCGGGCCCGACGCCGAGCAGCAGCGCCGCCATCTCGAGCGCGTGCGTGCACGACGTCGTCATCAGCGCGCGCCCGCCGCCGGTCAGCTCCTCGATCCGCCGGTTGACGAGCTTGGTGTAGTGGCCGTCGCCGGAGATGCGCCCTCGGGCGATCGCGTCGGCGATGTAGCGCTGCTCGTTTCCCATCGCGACCGGCCGGTTGAACGGGATCGTCATCTCCGCTCGCTCAGCGCCCGCGCTTGACGACGATCATCCCGAACGCCGGAAGGCTCAAGGCGTGCTCGAAGTCGTACCCGTCGCGCTTCATCCGCGCCACGACGATCTCGTTGCTCCGCTGCTGCTGGGCGGGGCCGAGATAGTTCACGACGCCGGAGTAGAACGTGCGCCCGCCGGCGACCGTCGCGCCGAAGACGGCGTAGTCGGCGCGCTCGATGTCGAGCGGGAAGTACGCGAGCCGGTGGTCGCGGTAGATCAGCGGCATCCCCGACTCGGTCGTCGTCACCAGCGCGCCCTTCGGCACGAACGCGTCGGCGCGCGCGGCGTCCTCGTTCAGCGCCGCGCCGGCCGGGCCGAGGACGCGCTCGACCGTGGAGGGGAACGCGAGGACGAACGTCTGGGAGAGGTTTCCCGGGCCGAAGCTGTAGCGCGGAGCGGCGGTCGGGTCGAGCAGCGCCAGATAGAGCGCGAGCGCGGCGGTGAGCGCGTAGAGCGCCGGCGCGCGGCCGCGCGCGACGAAGCGGGCGTAGAGTTGGCGGTAGCCGAGCAGCGCCGCCCACACGAGCGCGGGGAAGTAGTACGAGTGGTAGTGGGTCGCCCAGCCCGTCTTCTCGCCGCCGCCGACCGAGCCGAGGAGGTTCGGCAGCATCATCAGCACCGCGATCACGGCGGCGCGCGGCGCGCCGAACGCGAGCAGCAGCAGCGGGAGGTTGACGAGGACGAACAGCCCGGCCTGCGGGGTGAACGCGGTCGACCCGATCTTCAGGAAGTAGTTGTTGTAATACGGGTTCACCAGCACGTACGTCGTGAGCACCCAGCCGTACGCGAACAGCGCGGCCGCGAGCCCGAGCTTCACCTTGCGGTTCGCCGCGGTGCGCCAGTACAGAGCGAGGTACGCGATCAAGAACCCGCCGCAGGTCAGCGCCGCGCGCTCGTTGACCAGCGCGGCCAGCACCGCGACCGCGATCAGCAGCCCGTTCGAGGTCCGGTTCCGCGACACGAGATACATGAAGCCGAACCCGAGCGGCACGAAGAGCCGGTCGGGATAGAACTGTCCCCACAGCAGCGGCTGCGACCAGGCCGGGTGGCAGACGACGAGCAGGCAGAACAGCACGCCCGCCGCGACCGGCAACCCGGCGCGCCGCAGCAGCAGGTAGACGAGCAGCACGAGCCCGACGAACGAGGTCCCGAGCAGCCACAGCAGCACCACGTTCGACGGAAAGATCCGCGCGAACGGCGCCACCAGGTACAAGATGAGGTAGGCGTGGCCTTTCAGCGGATTCGTCGCGAACGGCGGCGGCGAGACGAGCGGATCGGTCGCGAAGGTCTGCGCCGGCGCGATGAGCAGGTGCGTTCCGAACAGGTAACCGGTGGTGGCCTCGAACGCCTGGCTCCTCGGCGTCCCGTCGTGAGCCATGCTGTCGACCATCTGGAAGAACGACACCGAGTCGCCGCCCTGCACGCGCAAATCGCGGACCTTCACCTCGCAGACGACGACCGCCAGCAGGATCGCCGCGACCAGGGCGATGACGTTCTCGGGCACGCGGACCCAGGCGAGGATCTCCCGTCGCCTCGTCGCGATCGTTTGGCTCATGCGTCCTTTCCGGAGCGGTGGGAACCGGTGTTCAGAAGGTCTTGATCTTGACGAGCCCGCTCGCGCCGCGGAAGATCTCGTTCACCCGGTCGACGTTCTCCGGCTTCGCGAAGTAGGCGACGACGGTGCGCCCCGCTTGCAGCGCTTCGACGTAGTTGTCCACCTCGTCGTCGGGGATCTCGAGATCGCCGAGCCGGTCGCTGAGCGCTTCGTTGCGGAAGTACCGCGTGCCGCCGCCGGCGGCGCCGATCGGGGTGACGTTGGTGATCCCGGGGACGCCCGTTCCCTGCCCGCCGCCGATGTTGAGCCCGGTGTTGGCGAGCCCCATGGACGAGGCCGCGCCCTGCGTCGAGTCGTCGGGGCCGATGACCTGAATCGGGTCGAGCGGAAGGCCGGCCGCTTTGAGCGCCGCCTCCAGCGCGGTGATGTCCCCGGTCTGGGAGATCCCGGTCACGACCAAACCCACGTGGCTACCTCGTTTCGTGCGGAGATGATGGCTCGGTCCTGTTTTCGCGCGCTACGTGCGCTCCTGCCGGACCGCGCGCGCCAGCCGCGCGATCCCTTCGGCGATCCGCGCCTCCGGCATCGCCGAGAAGTTCAGCCGCATCCCGTCGCCCCGGTCCTTGTTCGGGTAGAACGGCCGGCCGGGGACGAACACGACGTCGTCGCGGACCGCGCGCTCGAACAGGTCCTCGGTGTCGATCCCCGCGCCGACCGTCGCCCAGAGGAACATCCCGCCGTCCGGGACGTTCCAGCCGACGTGCGCCGGCATCTCGCGCGCGAGCGCGGCGACCATCGCGTCGCGCCGCGCGCGGTACGTCGCGCGGACGCGCGCGAGGTGCGCCGCGAGCCGGGCCTCGTCCTCGACGTACGCGTGGAAGACGTACTGCGCGTAGGAGCTCGAGTGCAGGTCGGCGCCTTGCTTCGCGGTGACGACCATGTCGCGCAGGTTGCGGTCGGGGATCACCATCCAGGCGACGCGCAGCCCCGGCGCGACCATCTTCGAGCCGGTCCCGAGATACGTCACCGTGCCGGGCGCGCCGCAGGCGAGCAGCGCCGGCGGCGGCGGCCGGTCGAACGCGAGCTCGCCGTACGGGTCGTCCTCGAGGATCGGGACGGCGTGGCGGGCGCAGATCTCGGCGATCCGCGGGCGCCGCTCGGCGGCGAGCGTCCTCCCGGTCGGGTTCTCGTAGTTCGGGACGAGGTAGAGGAACTTCGGCAGCGGATCGGCGCGCGCGAACGCCTCCGCGAGCGCCTCGGGGACGATCCCGTGCTCGTCGGAGCCGATCGCGAGATAGCGCGGCTCGAACGCGTCGAACGCCTGGATCGCGCCCAGGTACGAGGGGTTCTCGAGCGCGACGACGTCGCCGGGATCGAGGAAGACGCGCGCGTAGAGATCGAGGCCCTGCTGCGAGCCGCCGGTGATCACGACGTCGTCCGGCGAGACCGGGACGCGGTGCTGCCCGCCGACGCGCTCCGCGACCCAGGCGCGCAGCTCGGGGATCCCGTCGGTGACGGAGTACTGGAGCGCCTGCGCGCCGCGCGTGCGCATCACGCGGTCCTGCGCGGCGGAGACGTCCTCGACCGGGAAGAGGTCGGCCGCGGGGAGGCCGCCGCCGAACGAGATGACGGCGGGGTTCTGCGTCACCTTCAGCATCTCGCGGATCGTCGAGGGCTTCAGCCGCTGAACCCGGCGCGCCAAGCGAGCTGGCGGGAGGACGATGTCCATGCTCGTTCCATTCCCTCCCATCGTGACTCCGTCCGTCCTCCCGGCCGCACCCGTACGGCAGGTCTTCGTCCACTATCACATCATGAAGAACGCCGGCTCGACGCTCGCCGCGGTGCTCGACCGCGAGTTCGGCGCGGCGGCGTACGAGGTGCACCGCACCGGCGACGCCGGGCCGATCGAGAGCGAGGATCTGGCCGCGTTCCTCACCGCCACGCCGGCGGCGCGCGCCGTGACGAGCCGTCACCTGCAGTACCCCGTCCCCGAGATCGCCGGGATGGAGATCTTCGATTGCTGCCCGATCCGGCGCCCGCTCGACCGCTTGATCTCGCTCTACACGTTCGTCGCCGGCGATCCCGGCCAAGCGCTCCACCCGCTCGCGGCGGAGCGCGACGTCGCCGCGTTCCTCGAGCTGCTGCTGAACGACCATCCCGACCACGTCCTCAACGTGCAGACGGTCGTGCTCGCCAGCCGCTCGCGCTTCGTCGCCGCCGGTCCGGCCGAACGCGACCGCGCGGTCGAGGCCGTCTGCCGCTCGCGCGTGCCGGTGCTCGTCGACCGCTTCGACGAGAGCATGGTGGTCGCCGAGTACTTTCTCGGACCGGCGTTCCCGGGGCTGCGGCTGCACGACGTCGCGGTGAACGTCACGCGCGCCGGCGACGCGCCGGTCGCCGCGCGCGAGGAGGCGCTGCGCGCGAGCTGCGGCGAGAAGCTGATGCGGCAACTCCGCGCCGCGAACGCGCTCGACGAGGAGCTGTGCGACGCGCTCTCCGCGGAGCTCGACCGCCGGATCGCGCTGATCCCCGCCTTTCGCGCGCGGCTCGCCGAGTTCCGCGAGCGCTGCGAGGCCGCGCGCCTCGAGGAGGAGCGCCTCGAAGCGGCGCGCCTGGAGGCCGAGGCCGCCCTCGCCGAGCCGGTCGCGCGGTGAGCGCGGCGCGGCGCGCGGTCTGGTCGTTCGTCCTCGACGACGATCCGCGCTTCGCCTACCAGGGCTGGCACCTCGCGCGGTCGCTGGTCGAGCGCTGCGGCGCCGAACCGGCGAGCGTGCACGTGCAGTGCACGCCGGAGGTCGGCGAGCGCGTCCGCGCGATCTTCCGCGAGCAGGGCTACGCGGTCCACACGATCGCGCGGTTCGGCGACGGCCGCTACTGCAACAAGCTCGCGCAGCTCGAGACGCTGCGCGGCGAAGCGTTCGATCACGCCGTGCTGCTCGACACCGACACGATCGCGGTCGGCGATCTGCGCGCGCACCTGCGCGACGGCGCGATCGCGGCGAAGATCGTCGACGCCGCGCGCCCGCCGCTCGCGACGCTGTGCGAGATCGCGCGCGACGCGGGGTTCGATCCGCCGGCGGAGACGTGCCCGACCGACGCCGGCGACGGCGAGACGTTCGCGGGGAACTGCAACGGCGGCTTCTACGCGATCCCGCGCGCGCTCTGCGAGACGCTCTCCGCCGAGTGGCGGCGGTCCGCGCTGCGGCTGCTCGCGAACGCCGAGCCGCTGCGCCGCGCCGGCCACGCGGCGCACGCCGACCAGGTCGCGTTCTGGCTGGCGCTGCTGCGGACGGGGCTGCCGTTCGAGCCCGCGCCTTCGAACGCGAACTACTTCGTCCACTTCGCCGCGCCGCACCGCTACTTCGACCCGAGCCGCGAGATCGCGCTGCTGCACTACCACGGCGCGACCAGCGTGGTCGGGCTGATCGAGCCGCCGGTGAAGCTCGAGGAGCCGGCGCGCGCGGCGGTCGAGCGCGCGAACGCGCAGATCGCGGCGAACTTCGACAACCGCGTCTTCTGGGAGATGCGGTACCGGCACTTCGCCGAGCGCGGTTCCGGCGTCGGCTCGCGCGGCGAGAACGCGGAGTACAAGCGCCGGCTGCTGCGCGAGCACGGCGCCGAATCGGCGGCCTCGGTCCTCGACGTGGGGTGCGGCGATCTCGAGGTCGTGCGGGAGCTGCGCATCGCGCGCTACGTCGGGCTCGACGCCTCGGAGGAGTCGCTCGCGCTGGCGCGCCGCGCGCGGCCGGACTGGGAGTTCCGGCTCGGCCTCGATCCCGAGGTCGCGCCGGCCGAGCTGGTGCTGTGCTTCGAGGTGCTGATCCACCAGCCGGCGCGCGCCGACTACGACCGGCTCGTCGCGTTCCTCGCCGCGAAGACGGAGCGCGCGCTGCTGGTCTCCGGCTTCGATGCGGGCCACGAGGCGATCGAGGCGAACCCGATGTGCTTCTTCCACGAGCCGCTCGAGCGGAGCTTGCGCGCGACGGGGCGCTTCCGGACGATCGCGCGCGTCGGCGAGCACACCGGCGTCGTCGTGTACCGCTGCGAGGTCGCGGCCTGAGCGCGCCGGCCGGGGACGGTGCTCCGTTCGCCGCGCCGTTCATCGTGGGCGCGTCGCGCTCGGGGACGACGCTGCTGCGGCTGATGCTCGACGCGCACTCGGCGATCGCGATCCCGGCCGAGACGCATTTCTACCAGGCGGTCCTCGCGGTCGATCCGGCGCGCGCGGACTGGGTCGACGCGGTGATCGGCGCGGTCGTCGGCAGCCACGCCTGGGCGGACTACGCGATGGACGCCGAGGCGTTCGCGCGCGCGGCACGTGCGGGGCGTCCGAAGGAAGCGGGCGACGTCTTGCGAACGTTCTACCGCATGTACGCAGCGCGGTTCGGCAAGACCGGCTGGGGTGACAAGTTTCCGGGCAACGTGCTTTCGATGCGCGGCATCGCCCGTATGCTGCCCGAGGCGCGTTTCGTGCACATCATCCGGGACGGGCGCGACGTCGCCGCCTCGCTGCGCGAGATGTGGTGGCGCCCGGGCGACTCGTACGCGGAGTGCATCCGGTACTGGGCCGAGACGGTGCGCACCGCGCGCGCCGAGGCGAGCGCCGGTCTCCCGTACCACGAGGTGCGCTACGAAGCGCTCGTGCGCGATTCCGAGCGCGAGCTGCGCGCGGTCTGCGCGTTCCTCGGCATCGCGTACGAGCCGGCGATGCTCGAGTACCACCGCGGCGCGCGCTCGCGGATCGGCGAGCTGCGCGACTGGGACTTCTTCGGCCGCTTCGTCCCGCGCGAGGTCCTGATCGGGATCCACGAGCGCACGAGCGAGCCGCCGTCGGCCGAGCGCGTCGGCCGCTGGCGCGCGGAGATGTCCGCCGCCGACGCGGCGGAATGCGCGCGCGCCGCGGGCGGGCTGCTCGAGGAGCTCGGCTACCGGTGATGACCGAGGACGACCGCACCGCGGCCGGGCTGCTGGAATGGGCGGTCTGCGAAGCGCTGCTGCGCCTGCCGCCCGTGCTCCCGCCGAACGGGCGCACGGCCGAGATCCCGCTGATGCAGCTTTTGGTGAAGCTGGTCCGCCCGCGCAGCTACGTGCAGCTCGGCGTCGCCGAAGGCGCGGCGTTCGTCGCCGCCTGCTCGGCCGCGCGCGCGTACCAGACCGAGACGATCTGCTTCGGGATCGACGACTGGCCCGCCGAGCCCGACGCGCTGCGCGCGCTCCTGCGCGAGTGCTATCCGCCGGCGCGGCTGCTGCGCGGCGGGACCGGCGAGTACGCGCGGTGGTTCGAGGACGGTTCGGTCGACTTCGTCTACCTCGCCCACGCGGCGGCGGTCGAGGGCGTCGGCGCGCTCGAGCCCTGGCTCCCGAAGCTGTCGGCGGCCGCGGTGGTCGCCGTCGCCGGGATCCGCGGCGGCGGCGGAGCGGCGCGGATCTGGGACGAGCTCTCGCGCCGCTACCCCACCCGGCTGGAGCCCGGCGTCGCCGCCGGCCTGGGCGTGGTGATCGCCGGCGACGAGGTCCCGCCGGCGCTCGAGCGCGTCGTGTGGGCGTGCCTGCGCGAGCCGAACTACCTCGCGCTGGTCGGAGCGCTCGGCGATCAGGCGGCCGCGCTGCTCCCCGAGCGCGACCGCGCGCGCGCCAACGAGAACGTGGCGCGCATCCTGGGCGAGCTGCGCGCGCACGCCGACGGCGAGCTCGCGCGGCTCTGCGAGCGCGTGATGCGGTCCGACTACGGCGAGGCGCTCACGATCCGCGCGATGTTCCGCGCCTTCCTCCGGCGCGAGCCCGAAGCGGTCGAGGCCGAGTACTGGGAGACGCTCGTCTCGTCCGGGACGCCGCTGCACGAGCTGGTCGCGGGGTTCGATCTGCTGCCGGAGTTCCGCGCGGTCTCCGACCTGCGCCGGCTGCTCACGTTCCAGGAACTGCACCGCGCGCTCGACGCCGCCGACCGCGCCGCGGGAGCGCCGGCGTGCTGACGCTGGCGCCCGAGCGCGCGCCGAGGCCGGCCGTCGTCGCGCAGCCCGACACGATCGGCTTCGCCGAGTACCTCATGGGCGCGCACGGGCGCCGCGCGGTGGTCTTCCTCGCCTCGTCGGATCCGCCGCGGCTGCCCCCGGCCGTCGCCGAGCGCGCGATCGTCCTTCGCGCCGAGCGGTTCGCCTCGGCGGCGCCGCCCGAGGGGATCGACTGGGCGGACGCGGTCGTCGTCGGCAGCCTCGAGAGCACGAGCGTCGCGCGAGTCGCCACGCTGGTCTCCGCGCTCTCGGCGGTCGCCGCGCGCGGCGCGCTGATCGTGCTGACGACGCCGCACCGCATCGGCAGCGACGCGGTCTTCCGCGACTCCCTCGCGAGCGTCGGGCTGCGCCCGGCGTTCGTCGGCCGGACGCTCGCCGACAACTTCCTGCGCGAGCGCAGCGTCGCGCTCGCCGTCGTCGACGCGCCGCTCGCCGGGCTCCTCGCGGAGCCGCCCGCGCCGCCCGCACGGCGCCCGCTCGCCGTCATCGCGACCTACAACGACGCCGACGTCATCGCGCAGCTCGCGCGCGAGCACCTCGCGAGCGGGATCGATCTGCACTTCGTCGACAACTGGTCGGTCGACGGCACGTACGAGATCCTCGCCGAGCTCGCGTGCGCGCACGGCGAGCGCGTCGCGCTGGAGCGCTGGCCGGCCGGCGGTCCCGTCGAGAAGTATCTGTGGACCGAGCTGCTCGACCGCAAAGCCGAGATCGGGAGCGCGCACCCGGGCCGCTGGATCGTCCACATCGACAGCGACGAGCTGTGGCGCTCGCCGTGGCCCGAGCTCTCGCTGGCGGAGGCGTTCGGCGTCGCCGAGCGGTACGGCGCCACGGCCGTCGGCGCGTCGATGTTCACCTTCGTGCCGACGCGCGACGGGTTCTCCGCCGCCGACGAGCCGCTCGAGTTCTTCACCCACTTCACGTATCCGCCGCACGACTCGTACGCGACGCTGCTGCGCGCGTGGCGCCAGCCGGAGACGAAGATCGATCTCTCGTCATCGGGCGGGCACGAAGCGCTCTTTGCTGCGCGCTCGGTGTTCCCGTACCGCTTCCCGCTGTTCCACTACCCCTTCCGCTCGGAGGCGCAGGCGCGCCGGAAGCTCTACCGCGACCGGCTGCCGCGGTTCGTCGCGGAGGAGTGCGAGCGCGGCTGGCACGTGCACTTCACCGAGCTCGGCGGCGACGAGCGCTTCGTCTCGCTCCCGGATCTGCTGCACCGCTACGAGCCGGCGACGTTCGGCTCGAGCCATCTGCTGGAGATCATCTCGGACGCCGTGATGCGGCGCCGCGGCGGCAGCCTGTTGCTCTAGCGGCCGCCCGCGCGGCGTGCTACGTCGGCCATTTCCGCATGACGACGGTCGACGTGTACGCGTGGACGAATTCCAGCGGGTTCGGCCCGAAGGCCGGCACCGCGCCTTCGCCGCCGATGTACGGCGATCCGAGGATGTCCAGCATCCACTTCACCGCGCCGACCATCCCGAAGTCGTGGCTCGGGATGCGCATCGGGATACGGCGGTTGATCGAGGCGACGTCGAAGCGCTGGAACGGACCGCCGTCGTCCCAGTCGGGAAGGTAGCCCGTCGTCCAGTCCTCGACGACGTACAAGCCGCCCTGCACGAGCCGCGGGAAGAGATGGTAGAAGCTGATCTGCGTGAACCAGCCGACGTGCGAGGCGTCGTCGATCACGATGTCCAAGCCGTTCGGCGCCTCGCGGTCGACGAGCGCGCGCAGCGCTTCGCCGTTGGTCTGGTTGCACTCGTGGTACGAGACGTTCGGATGCGCGGAGAAGTCGATGTCGCGCAGCACCATGTCGACCGCGACGATGCGCGCGTTCGGGAAGTACCGCGAGAAGACTTTCGTGCTCTCGCCTTCGTACACGCCGAGCTCCAGGATGGTGAGCGGCAGGTCGCGCAGCGGCGCGAAGTAGCGCTCGTAGATCTCGTAGAACGGGAAGTCCTTCGAGTGCGCGGCGTGCACGTCGTGCCCCTCGCGCGCGAGCTCGACCAGGGTGCGGAGCGCGTTCGTCTGCGGCGGCGTCATCGGCGCGCGGTCCTCCCGCGCGCGGTCAGCGCGCCCGGTACACGGCGAACGTCTCCGCCGAGCGCCCGCCGTGCTTCCAGTGGTTGTACTCCGCGGCGACGAGCGCGAGGATCCGCCGCCGGTCGTCCGGGTCGCGAACGTCGTAGTTCGCGTAGTACGCCATGTCGAGGATGCGCCACAGAAAGCAGTTCCTCCGGTACGTCGCCTCGACCTCGAAGTAGTTCGAGAGCGCGGCCTCGACCTCGGAGCTGCGCACGCCCTCGAGCGAGCTCGCGCTGTAGTCGGTGTCGGGGATCACCGCGTCGACCGCGCCCGTGTGCGCGTTGCGCCGGCAGCGTTCCGGCAGCGCGCCGAACAGCGCGTCCGCTGCGGCGCGCTCCTCGGGCCACAGGCGGTTGCCGTCGCGGCCGACCGCCTCGCCGATCACCCAGAACTCACCGCCCGGCACGAGCAGCCGCGAGGCGACGTCGAGCACGCGCTCGAGCTCGACGACGTGGTGGAGCCCCGAGACGCAGGCGATCGCGTCGAAGTTCCCGTCGAACTGCTCGATCGTCATCGCGTTCACGTCGCCCCTCACGGTGCGCACGGGGACGTCGGGCGCCGCCGCGCTCGCGGCCTGCTCCAGCAGCGCCGGATTGATGTCGAACAGCGTCACGTCGACCTGGACGCCGGCGGCGCGGATGATGCCGAGCTCGACGCCGGCGGCGCCGCAGCAGATCGAGAGCAGGCGCGGCACGCGGCCGCCTTCGGCGAGCGCGCGGAGCCGTGCGGCGAAGTCCGGCACCGGCGTGCGGATCAGCGCGGTGAGCACGCGCATCGCGAACGTGTAGGCGTTCTCGCCGTCGAGCGGCGCGGCGTACGGGCGCCGCGCGAGCTCGCCGGCGTCGAGCTCGGGTTCCAGCCGGACGGCGTTCGCCGGCGCGGGCGCGGCCGGCGCGCGCCCGTCTCCGGGGCGCGCGGCGAGCCGCCGCGGGTCGAAGAACGCGTCGGCGTAGAGGTGCTCGAAGTGCGCGAGCTCGTTCCCGAGCCGCCAGCGCGGATGGCTGCGCGCCCGCAGCAGCCCGAGGCGGTCGACGCGCCCGACGACCCAGTCGACGACGGCGAGCACGGCGTCGTCCGCGGGCGAACCGCCGGCCCGCCGGCAGGCGATCCAGAACCGTCCGGTGCGGCCCGCGAACGCCGCCAGGCCCAGCTCGATCGCGCGCGGCGCGCGCGACGGGCCCAGCGGCACCGCGACCAGCGTCTCCCGCTCCCCCGGCGCCTCGAAGCCGATCGTCGCCTCGAGCGCGGCGTCCGGCGATCCGCCGACGACGAGCAGCTCGCACGCGAGGCGGACGTCGGCGGTGAGCGTGAGCGGCGGCGTTCCGGCCTGCTCGCCGGGCCGCAGCGTCAGCGCCCGCGCCGGCCCGACGGCGTCGCGCGGGACGACGCGCCAGCGGTCCGTCGCCGCGCCGGCCGGCGCGACGTCGCCGAGGTCTTCGTCGAGATAGAACTCCCGCGCCGCTCCCGCGGGGTCGCCGCCCGTCACCGGCGATTCAGGCGAGCGAGGGCGGCGTCAGCGCAAGCCGCGCATCGGCGGGCCGGAGACCGGCGCGCGGCGCAGCGTCGCGTCGAGCTGGGTCGAGCGGACGAAGGCGAGGATCGCCGAGCCGAGCCCGACCAGCCACACCAGCGCGGTGACCGCCCAGCCGACGAACGGCGTGATCTCCGCCGCCGAGACGACGACCAGCCCGAGGATCAGCGCGACCAGCGGCGAGGGGGTCGCCGCCGGCATCACCAGCTCGCACAGCCGGCGGCCGACGAGCAGCGCGATCGCGCCGGTCCCGATCCACACGAACGCGACGACCGCGGCGATCTCGAGGAAGATCAGCGGGATCCCGACGATGCTGACCAGCAGCAGCAGCCCGATCGGGACGATCGCGACGGCCGCGATCGCGCCGGTCGCCGCGGAGAGCGCGGGATGGCGCTCGACGCGGTCGAGCGCGACGCGCATCCGCAGCGGGAAGATCAGGAAGATCAGGATCACGATCGCGCTGCCGAACAGCTTCCCGACCAGCCGGTGGTCCTGCTCGGCGAGCGGGAAGCCGGCGCGGTCGTGCGCCGACGCCAACGGCACCAGCGCGCGCGCGAAGTCGTTGTTCACGCTGTTGACGTTGCCCTCGATCCGCCCGCCGTCGACCGTCGTGCACTGGCCGAAGATCGCGTTGCAGTCGCCGGTCACCGTCCCGGCGACCTCGACGTCGCCGAACACCGCGTTGACGTCGCCGTCGACCGTCTCGCCGGCCGGGACGTAGACGTTGCTGAAGACCTGCGTCTTCCCGCCGTCGCGGCCGCGCGCGTCGGCGGGCTGCGCGCACGCCAGACCGATCAGCGTGAAGACGAACGCGAAGAGCGCGCCGAGACGAGCGTTCACCAGCGCAGGCGCTCCGCCAGCCGCGGCCGCACGACGGTGAAGCCGACGACGAGCGCGAGCACGAACGCGACGTCGATGACGATCGCCGCGCCGACGAACGCCGTCAGCGAGCCGAAGTCGCCGGCGACGCGCGCGCCGGCGTGGCCGAGCGCGCCGAAGGTGCGGATCACTTGCGCGCTCCCGTCGAGCGCGGTCTCGCCGAGCGCGCGCATCACGCCGCCGGCGAGCAGGAAGCCGGCGCCGGCGAACAGCCACGCCGCGATCAGGTACGAGACGACGTACGCGAGCACGAACCGGTTCGACGAGGCGTGCGGGCGCGGCAGCGAGCGCACCTCGGCCATCGTCGCGAAGGTGAAGTTCGCCGGCAGCTCGACCGCGCGCGGCGCGGCCAGCAGCGCGTCGACGACGCGCAGCTCGTCGAGCACGCCCTTGCAGCGGCCGCAGCGGTTCAGGTGCGCGAGCAGGCGCGCGCGCTGCGCGGGGAGCAGCGTGTCGTCGAGGTAGCGCTCGAAAAGCGCTTCAGACGAGCTGCAGTTCACCCAGACCTCCGAGCGCCCGGAACATCCGGGTCGCGCAGTTTCCCTCGGCCACCGCTTCCCTCTCGCGCAGCTTGTGCGCCAGCGCGAGCTTCCCGCGGTGGATCAGCGTCTTCACGTTGCCCAGCGAGAGCCCCATGGTGGTGGCGATGCTCTGGTAGTCCATGTTGTCGTAGAAGCGCAGCGCGAGCACCGTGCGGGTGCGCTCCGGGAGCTCGGCGAGCGCCGCGCGGACCTCGGCCTCGGCCTCGGCGCGCAGGACGCCGCCGGCCGGATCGGCCTCGCGCGAGGGGTCGGGGATCGTGTTCTCCAGCGTCTGCTCCTCGCCGAGCTCGGCCAGCGCCGGGCGGCGCAGCGAGCGCCCGAGGAACGTCCGGACGACGTTGCGGGCGATGTGGTAGAGCCAGGTCGAGAACCGCCCGAGGTCGGGGTTGAACGTCCCGAGGTGCGCGTAGGCGCGCAGGAACGTCTCCTGGGTCAGGTCGGCGACGTCCGAGGGCTGGCGGACCGAGGCGCCGATGAACGAGGCGATCCCGCGCTTGTACCGTTCGACCACGTGGCCGAAGGCGTCGCGGTCGCCGGCCAGGACCGCTTGGACGAGCCGCTCGTCCGAGACCTCGGGGACTGACTGCACAGCCATCCTACGCCGTAGTACCGCCCCGCGCCGCCGAAGTTTCCGCCTGCGGGATACTCTCCGCGGCCGGCCGAACACGGCGCGCCGCATGACACATCGGCGCTGGCTGGTCACGGGCGGCCTCGGCTTCATCGGCTCGGCCTTCGTGCGGCTGGTGCTGCGCGAGCGGGCGGACGTCGCCGTCACGGTCCTCGACGCGATGACCTACGCCGGCAACCCGGCCAACGTCGCCGAGGTCGCGCACGACCCGCGCTACAGCTTCGTCAAGGGCGACATCGCCGACGCCGCGCGGGTCGACGAGGCGATCGGCGAAGGGGTCGACGCGATCGTCAACTTCGCCGCCGAGACGCACGTCGACCGCTCGATCCTCGACCCCGAGGCGTTCATCCGCACCGACGTGCTCGGGACGCACGTCCTGCTCGAGGCGGTCCGGCGCCACGGCGTCGCGCGCTTCCTCCAGGTCTCGACCGACGAGGTCTACGGCGACGTCGAGCACGGCGCCTCGACCGAGGCCGACCCGATCCGCCCGCGCAGCCCGTACGCGGC
>DATHLL010000038.1:0-5591 GCA_035488195.1 Candidatus Elarobacter sp.
AAGCACGCCGCCGGTGCCGCAAGGAAAGCCGTCGGTTTCGCCGGCGAACGCGCAGGTCACCGCGATCGCCTCGCCCGTCACGGTGACGCTCTCGGAGCCAGGCTACGGCGGCACATTTACCGTGAACGCGTCGGCGTGCACGGGCATCGCGAGCGTCACCCAGTCGTCGAGCAGCGGCGCGCCGAACACGTCGTACACGATAAGCGGGATCGCGCCCGGGCAGTGCGCGGTGAGCTTCACCGACTCGTTCGCGCAGTCGGTCGCGCTCCCGGTCTCGGTAACGGTCTCGCAGGTGATCGCGCGATGAAGCGTCTCATCGCATCCGCATCGCTCGCGCTCGCGGCGAGCGCGGCGCTCGCCGCATGCTCGAGCGGCTCGCATGCGGCCGCCGTCACGCCGCCCGCGCTCAAGACGACCCCGGTCCAGCTCTCGATCGTCATCCCGCTTCCGCGCGGCAGCGCATCGAACGCGCGGCGGCCCGCGTTCGTCTCGCCCGGCACGGTTTCGGGCGGGATCGCGATCGGCTCGGTCGCGACGAACGTCACGCAGGCATTCGACCTCTCCGCGAGCTCGGCGAACTGCAGCTCGTCGAGCGGGACCCGCACGTGCACGGTGACCGTCGATCTCCCGATCGGCAGCGATCAGATCACCCTGGTGACGTACGACGGCCCGCTCGCGTCCGGCAAACCCACCGGCCATCAACTGGCGACCGCGACCATCACGCAGACGATCGTCGAAGGCAAACTGAACACCGTCACGATCTCGCTGCTCGGGATCCCCGCGAGCGCGACGATCGTCCCGCAGACGACGACGATCACCGCGCTCGGGACACCGGTAACCGTGCCGCTCACCGTGAGCGTCTACGACGCGTCCGGGAACCAGCTCACCGGCAGCGATCCGTTCGCGCAGCGCGTCATCATCGCGATGTCGCCGGTCAACGTCGCCAACGGCGGCAACTTCACCTGGACCGTGAACGGGAACACGACCGGCCCGGTGCTCAACGCTCCGACCGACCAGATCGCGCTGGTGTACCCGGGGACGAGCGGAACCGGCACGGCGTACCGTCTCACCGCAACGACCGGCCCCGGCAACACGCCGATCGGCACGTCGGCGGAGATCGACGTCGTCCCCGGGTTTGCGCTCAAACAGCAGATCTTCTCCGGCGGGATGAACGGCGCCGATCTGGTCCAGCGTTACGACAGCCGCGACATCTGGATCACCGAGCCGGCGGCGCACAAGCTCGCGATGGTTTCCTCGACCGGGACGCTCGTGGAGTACCCGGTGCCGAGCGGGAAAGAACCGCGGCACATCACCTACACCGGGTTCGCGAGCTCCGGCGCGCCGCTGTTCATCACCGAGTTCCCGGACACGATCGGCCGCGTCTCGCTGAACGGGACGATCACCGAGACCACGGTGCCGACGCCGAACGCCGGAATCGGCGCGATGACCTGGGACGGCGCGCACTACGTCCTCTATTTCGCGGAGTCGGCCGGCAAGATCGGCACAGCCGACTTCGGCGGGATCGTCACCGAGTATCCGACCGGGATCGCCGGCAGCGCACCGGCGGCGGTGGCGCTGAACTATCTGGCCGGCGGCGTCGTGTTCACCGATCCGGGGACGAACTCTATCGGCTTCATGAAGACCGATCACACCGTCACCGAGGTTCCGGTCCCGACCGCGAACGCCGGGCCGTCGGCGATCACCGGGGCGACGACGTCCGACACGTGGTTCGCCGAGGCGAACGCGGCGAAGCTCGGGCACATCGACAACTCGACGCACACGATCGTGGAGTACCCGGCGCCCGACGTCCTCGTCTCCCTCGTCCCCGCGCTCGCCGACGGGAGCGGCGCCGCCGTCTGGGCGCTCACGCGCGGTGGCGTCGTCGTGCGGTTCGACGCGAGCGGCGGCTACACGGCGTTCCCCGACACCCGGGTCGGGAACGGGACGCCGGCCGTCATGACGCAGGGCTATTACAACGATCTGCTGATCCAGCGCGCGGGCGTCTCCGTCTCCGATCTGGACGCGATGTTTTACTGAATCTCGAGGCCGCTCGCCGTGCGCATCATTCGCGCACGCCGAGCGCCTTGAAGAGGACGCGCTTCGGGCGCATCCCGTCGAACTCGCCGTAGTGCACGCGCTCCCACGGGCCGAGATCGAGCGCGCCGTTGGTCACCGGCACGATCACCTGGTGGCCGAGGAGCATCCGCTTGAGGTGCGCGTCGCCGTTGTCCTCGCCGGTTTGGTGGTGCGCGTAGTCGAGGCCGGCCGGGGCGAGCTTCTCCACCCATTGGAGGATGTCGCGCCACAAGCCGGACTCGTGATCGTTCACGAAGACGCTCGAGGTGATGTGCATCGTGCTCACCAGGATCGTGCCGTCGCGCAGCGACGCGGCGGCGCGCACGCGCTCGACGTGCTCGGTGATGTCGCCAATCTCGTTGCGCGTCTTCGTCGTGATCGTCAAATAGTCGGTGTGGGTCGTCAGCTCGCTCATCGCAGCGTCGTTCTCAGTATTCTGTACTGTGTGCCGATGGTATATCGAGGTCATTTCTCCGGTGAGCGCGAACGGTAAACGCGAAGACCCGCGGGATTAAGCGAATTTAAACCGCGGCGCGAAATGTTGCCTGCATTTTTCGAGACCACGGCCCGATGCGTGTCCCATGGCGAACTTCGCTGCGCATCCCGAGGCCGTCGCGCGCGTCCCCCGCGCGCTGGCGTTCCGGCACGACGCGCTCCCGCTCGGCGTCGATAGCGGCGTCCTCTCGGTCGCGCTCGCCGATCCCCACGACGACGCCGTCCTCGACGCGCTGCGCGCCGCGACCCGGCTGCGCGTGCGCGCGGTGGCGATGCCGCGCGAGACGATCCGCGAGCGCTTGCATCTCGCGTACGGCGAACCGCAGGCGGCGCAGCACGCGCGTGATGGCGACGCGCCCGCGGTACGCGCGGTGGACGCGGTGTTCGAGCGTGCGATCGCCGCGCACGCCAGCGACGTCCACGTCGAGCCGCTCGCCGGCGGCGGCCGGGTGCGGATGCGGGTCGACGGGATCCTGCGCGAGCTCGAGACGATCCGCGCCGAGCTGCTCCCCGCGTTCGTCTCGCGGGTGAAATTGCTCGCCGGGATGGACATCGCCGACCGGCGCTCGCCGCAGGACGGGCGATTCGGGATCCCGTTCGAGCAGCGCGAGATCGACGCGCGCGTCGCCTCGGTGCCGACCGTCGACGGCGAGAAGCTCGTCGTGCGGCTGCTCGACCGCTACGCCGCCGCGCCCGATCTCGCCGCGCTCGGGATGCCGCCGGCGCTGCTGGAGCGCCATCGCGCCGCGGTCGGCGCCCCGTGGGGCTTCGTCCTGGTCGCCGGGCCGACCGGGAGCGGGAAGACGACGACGCTCTACGCCTCGCTCGCCGAGCTCGACGCCCGCTCGCGCAACGTCTGCGCCGTCGAGGATCCCGTCGAGATCCGGCTTCCCGGCGTCTCGCAGGTGCAGGTCAACGTGCGCGCAGGGCTCACGTTCCCGCTCGTGCTGCGCGCGTTCATGCGCCAGGACCCGAACGTCGTGATGGTCGGCGAGATGCGCGACGGCGAGACCGCCGCGGTCGCGATCTCCGCCGCGCTCGCGGGACAGCTCGTCTTCACCACGCTGCACGCGAACGACGCGCCGCGGACGATCGACCGGCTCGCCGAGCTGGGCGTCGCGCGGCACTCGCTCGCCGCCGCGCTCACCGCCGTCGTCGCGCAGCGGCTGGTCCGCGTGCTGTGCGAGCGCTGCCGAGTCCGCGAGGCGATCCCGCCGGCATTGCGCGGCGCGCTCGCGACGCCGCACGACGCGTGGTTCGTCGCGGGCGGCTGCCGCGCGTGCGCGGGGACCGGCTATCTGGGGCGGACCGGCGTCTACGAACTGATGGAGATCGGCGATCCGGTGCGCGACGCGATCGCGACCGGCGCGTCGAGCGTGCAGATCGCGCAGCTCGCTGCGCACGCGGGCTACCGCCCGATGCACGCCGACGCGCTCGCGAAGGTGCTCGCCGGCGTGACCTCGTTCGAGGAGCTCACGCGCGTGATCCCGTGGAGCGGCGCGCGATGAGCCTCGAGGCGATCCGGATCCGCGACCTGGTGCGCACCGCGCGCTCCCGCGGCGCGACCGACCTGCATCTCGGCGGCGCCGACCGGCCCGCGCTGCGCGTCGGCGGAAAGCTGATCGCGCTCGACGCGCCGCCGCTCGACGAGCCGGGCGTGCGCGCGTTCCTGCACGACGCACTCTCGGCGGAGCAGCTCGCGCGTCTCGACGACGGCGGAACCGCCGACGGCGCCGCCTCGCGCACGGCCGAAGGCGGTCCGTACCGCGTCCACGCGTACCGTCATCTCGGCGGCGTGCGCGTCGCGATCCGGCTGCTCGCCGAGTCGGTGCCCTCGCTGGAGCGGCTCGGTCTTCCGCCGGTCGTCGCGACGCTCGCGCACCGCCCGGCGGGCCTGGTGCTCTTCACCGGTCCGACGGGTAGCGGGAAGACGACCGCACTCGCCGCGCTGGTCGACCGCGTCAACCGGACCGGCGAACGGAACGTCGTCACCGTCGAGGATCCGGTCGAGTACGTTCACGCGCCGGTACGCTCGCTGGTGACGCACTGCGAGATCGGGCGCGACGTGCGTGACTACGCCGAGGCACTGCGCGGCTTCTTGCGCGCCGATCCCGACGTCATCGCGATCGGCGAGATGCGCGACCGCGCGACGATCGCCGCCGCGCTGACGGCCGCCGAGACCGGCCACCTCGTCTTCGCGACGCTGCACACGAACGACGCCGCGCAGACGGTCGACCGCGTCGTCGACGCGTTCCCGGCCGAAGCGCACGCGCAGGTCCGCTCGCAGCTCGCCGCGGTGCTGGCGGCGATCGTCGCGCTGCGCCTGATCCCGCGCCACGACGGCGACGGGCGCCGCGCCGCGGCCGAGGTGCTGGTCGGCACCGACGCGGTGCGCGCGCTGATCCGCGAAGGGAAGACGCACCAGCTCCGCAACACGATCGTCACCGGCCGCGCCGCCGGGATGCAGACGCTCGAGACGCACCTCTCCGAGCTCGTCGTCCGCGGCGAGATCGCGCTCGCCGACGCGCGCGCGGCGACGACGCGGCCCGGCGAGGTCCGCGGCTTCGAGCGCGAGGCGTCGTGAGCGCGCCGCTCTACCGCTACGCCGCGCGCACCGCGGCGGGCGAGCCGGTCCGCGGGACGATGGAGGCGCCGTCGGCCGACGCCGTCCTCGCGAGCCTGCGCACGCGCGCGCTGTTCGTGACCGCGATCGAGCGCGAAGCCGCGGTCGCACGCGCGGTGCTGCGCTCGCTCAACCTCGGCCGCCCGTCACGGCGCGCGCTGCTGGCGTTCTTCCGCTCGTTCTCGACGCTGATCCGCGCCGGCGTCCCGATGCGCCGCGCGCTCGACGTCGCGGTCGAGCGCGCGAACGACGGCGTCCTGCGCGAGTCGCTGCGCTCGGTCCGCGCCGACGTCGAGCACGGCGCCTCGCTCGGTGAGGCGATGGCGCGCCGGCCGCGCGCGTTCGCGCCGCTCTACGTCGCGATGGTCCGCGCCGGCGAGGCCGGCGGGATCCTCGA
>DATHLL010000039.1:0-4750 GCA_035488195.1 Candidatus Elarobacter sp.
CTGCGAAGCGTCGACCGACGCACCGAGCCGTTCGAGCACCTCGCCGAACGCGATCTCGCCGGCGTGCATCGCGCGGCGCAGCGCCGGGAGCGCGTCGGCCGGGACGGGCCGGTCGGCGAACAGCAGCCCGACCTCCTCGAACGTCTCGCGCGCGGCCGTCATCGCATAGGCCGGATCGACCTCGCCGGCCGAGCCGCGGAGCCGCCGCGCCGCTTCGTCGCGGTCCGAATCGTCGACCCGGCCGCCCGGAAAGACGTAACGGTCCGGGAGGAAGACCGAGCGCGCGCTGCGGCGCACCATGAACACCTCCAAGCCCTCGCTCGCGTCCCGTCCGACGATCACCGTCGCCGCATCGAACACGAGATCCGCCGGTGCGGTCACCGGAACCGGAACCGGAACCCCGCCCGGCCTCGGTCGCGTTCCTGTCGTGCCATGCGTTCGTCTCTGCTCGCCACCTCGGCCCTCGTTCTCGCTCTCGGCGCCACGACATTCGCGGGGGCGCAGTCGGCCCCGGCGCCGGCCGCGGTCCCGACCCCGATCCCGGTCGCGACCCTCGCGCCGGTACCGAACAACCCCGTGCTGAACACGATCCTGAACATCGGTCAGCAGATCATCCAGCGGCAGGCGATCAACGCGCGCAACAACACGCGCGGCACCGTCAGCTACTTCAAGCGCTTCGACATGCAGGTGAGCTGCGGAACGAACTGCTACCGCAACGTCAAGCTGCATCAAGGTACCGTGATCAACCCGCGCGGCGCGACGCCGGGCGCCGGAACGTGGGTCGACGTGAACGGCCGCACCGATCCCGACGGCACGCTCGAAGCGGACACCATCACGATCCTCCAGTAGACGCGATGCGATGCGCGATAGGAGCCGATAACGCCGGACCGCTGACCTCGGCGCTGCTCGACGAGCTGCGCCGCCGCGGATGCGAGGTCGCACGTTTCGGCGCGCTGCGCGAGGCGGACGAGCCCGCGAACGGCGACACCGAATGGGCGTCGATCGGGCGCGCGGTCGGCGAAGCGGTCGCCGGCGGGCGGGCGCACGTCGGGATCGTCTGCTGCTGGACGGGGACGGGGATCTCGATCGCGGCCAACAAGGTGCGCGGCGTTCGCGCGGCGCTGTGCGGCGACGCCGTCACGGCGGAAGGCGCGCGGCGCTGGAACGACGCGAACGTCCTGGCGCTGAGCCTGCGCGCGACGAGCGCGGCCGTCGGCGTCGAGATCCTCGACGCGTTTCTCGCCGCGCGCCCGAGCGACGAGGCGGCCGACCGCGCCTCGATCGCCGCGGTGGAATAGCAAAGGGCCACGCCGATTCGGCGTGGCCCCTGTCACATTTCGTTTCGTTTTGTCGCAGCGGCCAATCGGTCGCTACGACGCCGGTTCCTTCGGTGGATCCTCGGTCATCGAGATGATGCCGCCCTCCTGCCTTCGGATTGGTGCGTTGCGCTTGTGAGAAATCGTTGTCGTTTTCGTCACCGCCGGCGCGCAGTCAGCCGGTCGGTGCCGATGACCCGGGTGGATCTTGCGACGTCAAGCCGCCCTCCCGTATGTCGTGTAGCGAGTACCTCGAGGTGACTCCATGGTACTCCCGCCGGGAGCGAGAATCAACCCCGATTCCTGTGGAGGCCTTTTCGCGAATCGTTCCCATCGCTCGGACCGCAACGGAGGCGAACGCTTCGATCCGGCCAAGATGCCAAGCGGTGTCCCCAGGAGTTGGTCGCGTGCTGCGCCGCGTCGAGGCGGTCGGCATCTTGCTCGCCTCGTTCGGTATCGCGGTGCTCGTCGTCTCGCACCGTCCTTGGGTCGAGCAGGTGCTCGTCAACCTCGGCTGGTTCGCGATGCCGCTCGCGGTGATCGTCTTCGCGCTGGTCGCGTCGGCGCCGTTCTCGGTGACCGACGCGCTCGCCGTCATGAACGGCGCGCTCTTCGGGCCGCTCTGGGGCTCGGTCGTGAACGCCGCCGGCCTGGTGCTCGCCGCGGTGATCGGGTACGTCGTCGCACTGCGCACCGCCGACGCGTTCGACGTGAAGAAGAACGTCGAGCGGCTCCCCGCGTGGGCTCGGCGTTTCAAGATCGGCTCGCCGATGTTCCTGATCACGGTGCGGATCATCCCGGGGCTCGGCGGGACGATCGCGACGCAGACCGCCGCCGCGCTGCGCGTCCCGATCTACCGCCAGATCTACACGATGTGCGCGGTCGCCGTCCCGATCTGCACGCTGCTCGCGGTGTTCGGCTACGCGGTCTCCGATTTCTTCGACGCGCACGTGATCGAGCCGGCGCAAGCGCAGCTCGAGCGGCACCACATCCACCTGCACCGCCGGCCGCACGTGCGCCACACGCCGTACGTCGTGACCCGTCCCGCGGGGCGCCCGTGAACCAGCCGCCGCGCGCGAACCTCCCGGTGACGCTGGTCGACACGCCGGCCGCGCTCGCCGCGCTCGCCGAGCGGGTCGCGCGCGCGCCGCGCGTCGGGCTCGACACCGAGTTCCACACCGAGAAGTCGTACACGCCGCACCTCATGGTCGTGCAGCTCCTCTTCGACGACGGCGTCGCGCTGGTCGATCCCCTCGCCGTCGCCGATCTGCGGCCGCTGGTCGACGCGCTCGCCATGACGCGCGTCGTCGGGCACGCGCTCAGCTCCGATCTGCGCATCCTCGCCGACGCGTTCGACGAGCTGCCGCGCGAGGTGTTCGACACGCAGGTCGCCGCGGCGTTCTGCGGCTACGGGCTCTCGATCTCGCTGCTCGATCTCGTGCGCGAGCTGTGCGGCGTCACGCTGCGCAAGTCGCAGACCGTCAGCGACTGGAGCACGCGCCCGTTCACGGCGAAGCAGGTCGACTATCTCGTCGACGACGTCCGGTATCTGTTCGCGCTCGAGGACGGCTTGCGCGAGAAGCTGCGCGCGCGCGGCCGCGAGCGCTGGGCGGAAGAGGAGATGCCGGCGCTCGCCGATCTCCGCACGTACCGGCCCGATCCGCGGCGGCTCTATCTGCGCATCTCCGGAAACGCGCGGATGAACCGGCGCGAGCTCGGGATCCTGAACGAGCTCGCGCACCTGCGCGACCGCTACGCGCGCGAGCGCAACATCCCGCTCAAGTACGTCCTCCCCGACGACGTGATGGTCGGGCTCGTGCAGCTCCGGCCGAAGACGGTCGACGAGCTCTCGCAGTTGCGCCGCATCGATCCCGGGACGCGCCGGAACCTCGGCGAGCGAATCGTCGAAGCGGTCCGGCGCGGCGAGGAGATCCCCGACGACGAGTTGCCGCCGCGCGCGCCGAAACCGCTCGGCGCGCAGCGCGAGGCGCTCGTCTCGACGATGGCGGTGCTGATCGGCGCGCTCGCCGCGGAGAACGATCTGCCGACGACGCTGCTGCTTCCGCGCGCCGCGCTCGAGCGGATCGCGCGCGAGGCGCCGCAGACCCCCGAGGCGCTCGGCGACGTGGTGAACCTGACGTCGTGGCGGCGCCACCTCGTGGTCGAGCGGCTCTGGGCGCTGCTGACGGGCGAGTCGGTGCTGCGCGTGCGCGGCTACCGCAACGCGGAGCCGCGCACCACGATCGAGCGGCTCGACGACGACGAGCCGGGCGAGGTCAGCGCGGCGGCCGGTTAGGCGCGGGCGGCGTCGGCGGCGGGGCGACCATCGGCCTCGGCGCGCCGGACGCGGCCGGGGCCGGAGACGACGCGGCCGCCGGGCGCGGCGTCCCGGGCATGGGCGTCGGGATCGTCGTCAGCTTCTTCGTGATCAGCTCGTTGTAGCTGCGCTGCGTCGAGCAGTTCGTCGCCGCGGCGGTGCCGCGCAGTCCCGGCCAGTTCGCGCACTGCGCCAGCAGCATGTTCGCCCGCGTCATGTCGCGCTGCCAGTTGCCGATCTTGAGCTCGTGCTCGGCGGGGGCGCGCATCGAGAGCAGATAGGCCTCGTTCACCAGCCGCATCTGCGCGTCGTTGCAGCGCTGGTTCGCGGCGAGCCCCGCGGCGACGGCGTCGTAGGCGGCCTGACGGGTCGACGAGTCGTTGGCGGCGATCTTCTCGTAGGCCAGGGCCTGGTTGCAGGCGGCGTTCGGACCGGTCGACTGCGCGCTCGCGGCGACCGGAGCGACCAGCACGGCCGAGGTCAAGGCCGCGGCCAGGGCAAGCGCCCGCGCCGGCGCAGCAAAGGGTCGGTTCATAGCGGTCACCGTCGCTTGGTTCCCATCCCGGCGCCATCCCTCTTCCTGGACGCCTGAAAACCTACCCGTGCAGGCAGGAGGTGTGCGAGCCTCACCCGGCGCGGAGCAGCTCGAAGAACCGCGCGACCCGCGCCGACTGGTACGATCCGTCGGCGGCCAGCTCGCGCTCGGTCCAGGCCCGGAACGTCTCGAGATCGACGTCGGCCGGATGCGCGCGGGCGACGGCGAGCGCGACCTCGAGTGCGGCGCGGTCGCCCCAGGCCCAGTAGTGCAGGAAGCGGTCGCGCACGACGTCGCCCGGCGTGTAGACGTGGAGCAGCAGGTCGCCGCGGCGCTCGGTGCGCCACGCCGTGACGTACTCCCGCCCGATCGCCAGCGGCCCGATCGGAAACGCCAGCGTGTACGGGAGGGTCGGGTGGCGGTAGTGGCCTTCGGCGACCCACGCGTAGCCGAGCGCCGCGAGCGCGCGGTCGACGATGTGCGGCGCGGCGCCGACCTCGACGACGAAGTCGACGTCGAGCGACTGGTAGAGGTCCGGGACGTAGTACGCGGCCGCGCTCCCTCCGCACAGCACCGCGGTCT
>DATHLL010000040.1:0-3115 GCA_035488195.1 Candidatus Elarobacter sp.
GCGCGAGCTGGTCGCGTACGACGAGGACACCGCCGGCGGTCTGATGACGACCGACTACTTCTGGATCTACCCGCACCGCACGGTGACGGCGACGATCGCGAAGATCCGGCAGATCGCGCCGGAGACCGAGTTCATCTACTACCTGTACGTCACCGACCAGTCGGAGAAGCTGCTCGGGATCCTCTCGCTGCGCACGCTGCTGCTCTCCGCGCCCGACGCGACGATCCACAGCATCATGGACACCGACCTGATCTCGGTGCGCCCCGACATGCCCGCCGAGGAGGTGGCGGCGACGATCGCGCGCTACGACATGCTCGCGGTCCCGGTCACCGACGAGGCCGGGAAGATGCTCGGGATCGTGACGGTCGACGACGCGATCGACGCGATCATCCCCGACCGGCTCAAGAAGCAGTTGCCGCGCTTCACCAAGCGCGCGCAGCGGCGTCGCGCCGAAGCGGTCACGTAAGCAGGCTCGCGTGCGACGTTCGTGGCGAGTGCTCATCGCCTTCTTCGCCGTGCTCGGTCCCGGCTTCGTCACCGCCTCGGCGGGGAACGACGTCGGCGGGATCGCGACGTACTCCGCCGCGGGCGCGCGCTTCGGCTACGCGACGCTGTGGACGCTGCTCGCGCTGACCGTCTCGCTGATCGTCGTCCAGGAGATGGCGGGCCGGATGGGCGCGGTCACCGGCCAGGGCCTCGCGGGGCTGATCCGCGAGAACTTCGGTTTGCGCACGACGTTCCTCGCGATGACGGCGCTCTTCTTCGTCAACACCGGGATCACCGCGACCGAGTTCGCGGGGATCGGCGCGGCCTCGGAGATCTTCGGGCTCTCGCGCTACGTCGCGGTGCCGCTCGCGACGGCGGTCGTGTTCCTGTTCGTGCTGCGGCTGCCGAACAAGATCGTCGAGCGCGTCTTCGTCGCGCTCTCGCTGGTCTATCTCGCGTACGTGTGGTCGGCCGTCTCCGCGCATCCCGACTGGGGCGAGGTCGCGCGCGGCACGTTCGTCCCGACGATCGAGCGGAATCCCGCCTTCCTGGTCACCGTCGTCGGGCTGATCGGGACGACGATCTCGCCGTACATGCAGTTCTTCCTGCAGTCGGCGGTCGTCGACAAGGGCTCGCGCGCGCGCGATCTCCCGGCGATTCGCGCCGACGTCGTGGTCGGCTCGGTGCTCGCGATCGTGCTGGCGGGATTCATGATCGTCGCGAACGGCGCGACGATCTACCAAGCCGCGCTGCACACCGGGAAGCCGCCGCTCGACATCGACACCGCGCAGGCGCAGGACTTCGCGCTCGCGCTGAAACCGCTCGCCGGCAACTTCGCCTCGACGCTCTTCGCGCTCGGGATCCTGAACGCGGGGATCTTCACCGCGACGGTGCTGCCGCTCTCGACCTCGTACATCGTCTGCGAGGCGTTCGGGCTCGAAGCCTCGCTCGACCGCCGCTTCCGGGAGGCGCCGGTGTTCTACGCGCTCTTCGCCGGCGCGGTCGTGCTGGGCGCCGGCTTGGTGCTGCTCGTTCCGAAGGAGTCGCTGCTCAAGCTGATCTTCTACGCGCAGGTCGTGCAGGGCGTGCTGCTGCCGTTCGAGCTCGTCCTGATGCTGCGGATCATCAACAACCCGCGCGTGATGGGGCGCCACGTGAACGCGCCGTGGATCAACGTCGTCGGCTGGGCGACGGCCGTCGTCATCGGCGGCCTCGCCCTCGTCTACGTCTGGCAGCAGCTCGCCGCGGGGTGACCGCTCAGAGAGCGGCCGTTCCGTGCGGTGAGCCGTTTCCGGCCGGCGCGCTGTAGCCGCTCTCCGCGTTGCAGAGGTAGCCGGCGCACGAGCCGTTGTGACCCGAGGTGATCGCATTGAGCGCGTCGCCGTGCGCGTAGATGTACGACGCGTCCGTCATCGCGCTCGGGTTTCCGGCGAGCGCGATCGCGCCGGCGACGATCGGCGCCGCGACGCTGGTCCCGCCGTAGGTGCGCCAGCCGGGCTTGCTGCCGAGGTAGCTGTCGTACACCGCGACGCCCGGGTTCGGGTCGGCGTACGCGGCGACGTCGTTCGCGGTGCGGTTCGCGCAGCCGGCGTCGTGCTGCCACGCGGGCTTCGCGACGTACTCGCTGCAGCCGCCGCCGGAGCCGGACCATACGGTCTCGGTCCAGCCGCGGGCGTCCGCGCTGCGCGCGAGCGACGTGCCGCCGACCGCGATCACGTGCGAGGACGCCGAGGGCCACTGCGCGCCGGCGCCCGTGTCGCCGGAGCCGAAGACGAACGGGACGCCGATCGCGTACGCGTCGTCGTTCTCCGACGACGTCTCGGGCATGCTGTAGCTGTTGCTCACGACGGTCGCGCCGTGGGCGACCGCCGCCTTCGCCGCGGCGAGCAGCGCGACGTCGTCGGGCACCGCGGCCTCCGAGAGGACGATCTTGCAGTTCGGGCAGACGGCCGAGACCATCTGCACGTCGATCGAGGCTTCTTGGCCCCAGCCCTGGTTCGGCGTCACGCCGGCGGCCTTGACGATGGTGAGGCAGCCGTTCGCCGTCGTGCACGGCGGAAGCCCGAAGGTCTTGCGGTAGACGCCGAGGTCGGCCTCGAGGTTCGGGTCGTCGTAGGCGACGACGATCCCGACCGTCTGGCCTGCGCCCGCGGTGGTGGACGGCAGCGCGTACGCGCTCTGGAGGTCGGCGGGGTGGAAGCCGGAGAGCTGGCTCGCCGGCGTGCCGGCGGGTTGGCCGGCGATCCCGGTCCCGGCGATCACGTGGCACGTGAGCCCGCTGGTCAGGCCGCAGGTCAGGTCGCCGACGATGTTCAGGACGCCGCCCAGCAGGCCGCCGACCAGACCGCCGATCAGCCCGCCGGAATGCGGCGTGGGCGTCGGTGAGGGGTCGATGGGGATCGCCCGAAGCGCCGCCGCGTCACGCGGTGTGCCGGCGAACGGTACGGCGGAGACCCCGCCTCCCGATTGGGCGCAAGCCGCGAGCGCGAGCGCTGCGAACAGCCCGAGCGGCATCCATGCCTTCTGCACCGACCTACCTCCATGTGTCACCTCGCGTTCGCGAGGTGCTCCTGACCGTCTACCAAGCCGCCCGACCGTCGTGTACCCGGTCCTAGGCCGAACGTCCCGC
>DATHLL010000041.1:0-2154 GCA_035488195.1 Candidatus Elarobacter sp.
CGACGATGCGGTCGATCCGCGAGGACGCGCGCAGGCCCGTGATCGTGCGCTGCACCAGCGGGATCCCGCCGATCCGCACGAACGCCTTGTTCGGCGCGCCCGGCTCGAGCGCCGCGACCTCGTCGGGCGGCCCGCCCGCGAGCACGATCGCGTCGAGCGCCTTCACGCGCGCGGACCGCAGCGCAGCGAGGACCGCGAAGGATTCGGCGAAGGCGAATCCACCCACGTGTCGCTCGACGCGAACGGCACGACGTGCACCGCCGCACCCGCGGGCGCACGCAACCGCGCGGCGAACGCGCGCGCGTCCGGCTCGGCGGCGAACAGCGCGAAGCACGCGCCGCCCGAGCCGGAGAGCATCGCGTGTCCCGGCGCGCCGGCGTCGTCGAGCGCGCGCAACGCCGCGCCGACCGCGGGATGCCGCTCGCGCACGACGGGCTCGAAGTCGTTCGTCATCGCGGCGAGCACGCCGTCGTAGTCGGCGCGCTGCAGCACTTCGCCGCAGCGCAGGCTCGCCGAGGCGTTGCGCGGGCGCGACGGCGCGGGCGCAACGGCGCGCGAGCGCGCGAGCGCTTCGTAGGCGGCGCCGGTCGCGACGTGCGCGTCCGGGACGACCAGCACGACCCACCAGGGCGGCGGGGCGGCGAGCGCGGTCACCCGCTCGCCGGTCCCTTCGACCAGCGCCGGCCCGCCCGCGAGGAAGAACGGGACGTCCGAGCCGAGCGCGCGCGCGTCGGCGATCCAGTCGCGCCCGCCGGCGTCGCCGAGCTCGCCGTTCATCGCGGCCTGCAGCACCGCCGCGGCGTCGCTCGAGCCGCCGCCGAGGCCCGCGCCGGCGGGGATGCGCTTGCGCAGCGTCACGGCGACCGGCGCCTCCGCCAGCCCGATCCGCGCGAACGCGCGCGGGACGAGGTTGTCCGGCGCCAGCGACGCCGGCTCGCAGGCGAACGCGAACCGCTCGCTCGGCGCGAACGTCAGCTCGTCGGCGAGGGCGATCGGCACCATCACGCTGCGCAGGGCGTGGTACCCGTCGGCGCGGCGTGCGAGGATCTCCAGCGTGAGATTGATCTTCGCCGGTGCCAGCACGCCGAGCCGTTCGAGAAGGCCGCCGCCGACGCCCCCGGGTAGAGGGTGGACGCCGTGGGATCGACCTTCGATGCGCAGCGCAACGAGCTCAGCGCCTACGTCCTCCGTGAAGACGAGACGCCGTTCGGGCTGACGCTCGGCAACTTCAAGACGTTCGCCACGTCGACGCCCAAGGGCGGGATCCGCGGCCTCTGGGACGCCGACACGGACCAGATCATCTTCGGCGCGCACCAGATCGCGTACCGCGCCGGCGAGGGCGAGACGCTCTTCCCGCACCAGATCGTCCGCGAGTTCACCTTCCTGCCGTACGCGCAGATCGCCGAGTTCTCGATCGCGCGCGACCTGCACGTGAGCGAGGCGTTCTTCGTCCCGCACGGCCCGCGGCACGACCGCGTCGTCTCGTTCGTCGTCGACGTCACGGTGCACAACGCGGCGCCGGTCCCGGCGCAGGTGCGCATCTTCCCGTGGGCGCTGCTGATCGGCCAGCGCTTCTACGGCGAGCCGGAGAAGCAGGTGCGCGCGAACGCGGGCGACCGGTTCATCCGCTCGTTCGGCGAGGAGTCGGGCTGGGTGCGCTGGTGGGGCGGCTCGCGCACGCCGCACGCGGTCGTCGTCGCGCCGCGCGAGCAGCCGCTGCTCAAAGGGATGATGGACGGCGAGCTGCAGGGCGAGCACCTCGGCGAGGTGACGCCGCAGCTCGCGGAGCTCGCCTCGAGCCGCATCTTCGGCGCGTTCGAGTACCGCATCGAGATCGCGCCCGGCGGCCGCGAGTCGCTGCGGCTCGCCGTCGTCTTCCACAAGGACGGCGACGAGCGCTCGAAGCCGGTCCTGGAGCAACTGCTGCGCGACCCGGACGCGCTCCCCGCGACGGAGCGCTACTACGCCGAGAAGCTCGGCGACGCGCGCCTGCTGACGCCCTCGCCGGCGATCAACCGCGGCGTGACGTGGGCGAAGACGAACATGCTGCGGGTCGTCAAGGACTACCCGCAGGGCTGGGGCTCGACGAACTCGCCGCCCTCCGACATCCTGGTCTCGCGCGACACCTCGTGGTTCGTGCACGGCTACGACTAC
>DATHLL010000042.1:0-6894 GCA_035488195.1 Candidatus Elarobacter sp.
GTTGCCGATGAAGCGCAGCGGCGCGGCCCGCAGCAGTTCGGCGGCTTCGAGCACCTGCGCGTTCCCTTTCGTCGGCTCCTCGCCGACCGAGACCAAGCCGACGCGCGGCTCGGCGACGTCGAGCGCGGCGCGCGCGTAGGCGTCCCCCATCAGGGCGAACTGCAGCAGCCACTCGGGCTTGCAATCGACGTTCGCGCCCGCGTCGCACAGCACCACCGGCCCCTCGCGCCCCGGCAGCACCGCGCCGATCGCCGGCCTCGCGATCCCGGCGATCGTGCGCAGCCGGATCAGCGCGATCGCGAGGAACGCACCGCTGTTCCCCGCGGAGACGACCGCGTCGGCGCGCCCGTCGCGCACGAGGTCGACCGCGTCGCCGAGCGAGGTCCCTTGCGACTTGCGCACCGCTTGCGAGGCGTGCGCGTCCATCGGCACCTCGCCCTCCGAGTGGACCACCTCGATGCCGGTGGTGCCGCGCAGCAGCGGCTCGATCCGTGCGCGGTCCCCGACGAGGACGATCTTCGCCAGCGCGTCGCGGTGCGCGCGCACCGCGCCCTCGACGATCGCGCGCGGCGCGTGATCGCCGCCCATCGCGTCGACGGCGACGACCGGGAGGCGATGATCCGTGCTAGCGCTCAAGGCCGATCCAGTACTCGACCGACGGCTGACCGCCGTAGTAATACTCGACGTCCACGTCGGCGAAGCGTTCGCCGAGCGCCGCGGCGCACTTCTGCGCGTCGCGCTCCTTCTGCGCGCCGCCGTAGTACAGCGTCACGAGCCCGCCGTCGTCGCCGCCGAGCGCGCGCACGGCGTCCGCGATCACATCCTCCAGCGTCGCCGCGGTCAGCAGCGTCTTGCCGATCGCCGCCGACGGCGCGCCCTTGCGCACCGTGACGCCGCCGACGCTCGCGTCCTTCCCCGCGAAGAACACCGGCGCGCTCCGCACCTCGGCGAGCGCGCCCGCGATCCGCTCCTCGGAAGGCGGCTCCTCGGCGCCGCCGAGCTGCAGCAGCGCGGCGAGCCCGGCGACCGGATCGAGCGTCGGAACGAGGACGACGCTCTTCGCGGTGAGCGCCGCCACTTCGCGCGCGGCGAGCGCAACGTTCGGATCGTTCGGCAGCAGATACACCGTCTGCGCGAGCGAGGCGTTCACGCCGACCAGCAGATCGCGCACCGACGGGTTCGCGCCGTCGGGGACGGGGATCGTGACGTCCGCGCCGAGCTCGCGCGCGATGCGGTCGAACCCCGAGCCGTCGACGACCGCCGCGACGCCGAACGCCTTCGGCGGCGCATCGACGACCAGCAGCGTGTGCTGCTCCGCCATGTCCTCGCGCTTCCAGCGCGTCACCTCACCGTACTTCGCGGCGATCGCCTTGACGGTGTCCGGCTCGGCCGCGTGGATGTGCACCTTGATCGTCGGCATCCCGCCGATGACGAGCAGCGAGTCGCCGTGCCGCTCGAGCTCGTCGCGCAGCGGATGTGCGTCGATCCGCGCCTGCTCGAGGACGAACTCGGTGCAGTAGCGGTTGTCGCCGACCACCTGCCGGCGCGTGAACACCGACGAGCGCACCGGCCGCCGCGGAAACGACGTGGTGCGCACCGTCTGCTCGGGGAGAAACCGCAGCACGCCTTCGAGGAAGTAGCAGAACCCCGCGCCGCCCGAGTCGACCACGCCCGCTTCCTTGAGCGCGGGGAGCTGCTCGGGCGTCCGGTCGAGCGCGTCGTTCGCGGCGCGCAGCACCGCCTCGTTGAGCCGGTAGAAGTCGGGCTCGCGGACGGCGAGCCGGTACGCCTCGTCGGCGGCCGCGCCGGCGACGGAGAGGATCGTCCCTTCGACCGGCTTCGTCAGCGCGGCGCGCGCCGCGCCGACCGCCTCGCGCATCGCCAGCGAGAGCTGGAAGGTGTCGATCGCCTCGCGGTGGCGGACGCTGTGCGCGAAGCCGCGCAGCATCTGCGAGAGGATGACGCCGCTGTTCCCGCGCGCGCCGAGGAGCGAGCCGTTCGCGGCGGCCGAGGCGACGACGCTCAGCGGCTGGCCGCGGACCTTCCCGGCCTCGCGCAAGGCCGCCTTGGCAGTCAGGAACATGTTCGACCCGGTGTCGCCGTCCGGGACCGGGAACACGTTGAGGTCGTTCAGGACGCCCCGGTACTTCCTGAGGAAGTAGGTGCCGGCGGCGACGAACTTCTCGAACGCACGCCCGTCGAGCTGGGTGACTGCCATGGAGCGCTCCTCGCGTTCCTGCGAAACCCGGCCGCGCCCTGCGGTCGTCCCGGGGACCTGCGACCTCGCGGGTTGTCCGTCCGCCCGGTTTCTGATACGATCCGCCTGTTATGGCCAAGCGATGCGATGTGTGCGGCAAGGGGCCGATGAGCGGCAACAACGTCAGTCACGCGATGAACAAGACCAAGCGCCGGTGGCTCCCGAACCTCCAGGCCGTCCGCGTCGACGACCGCGGCACCCACAAGACCGCCCGCGTCTGCACCAACTGCCTGCGCAGCAAGCGCGTGAAGCGAGTCGGCACGGTCTAGCCGCCCCCGTCATCCTGAGCCTGTCGAAGGATGAGCGAGCCTCGCGCTCGCCAGGCACGATCGGACCACCGGGCGCGGCTCTCAGCCGGCGCCCGTTTTCCGTCTCCGGTGAGGTCTACGGCCGCCGACGAAGGTGGTCCCAGCCGGTCGGGGCGACCGGGGTCCCGTCCGTGAGCCGCACACCGCTGCCCTCGGTGATCCGCCCGACCGGGATGAGCTCATGTCCGAAGTGGACCCGGAACCGGCCGGCGAGGTGTGCGAACGCCCGCTTGTCGATCGAAGCGAGCAGCTCGAAGTCCTCGCCGCCGCCGAGCGCCCACGTCTCGGCGTCATCCCCGGTGAGGCTGGCGACGTGTCGGGCCGCGGGGTGGACCGGGGCGGACTCGATCACCGCCCCGGCTCCGGACGCCGCGGCCAGCCGGCCGAGGTCGGTCGACAGCCCGTCGGAGAGATCCATCATCGCGCGGACGTGCCGTGACGCGCCCAGCCACCGGCCTTCGCGAAGCCGCGGCTCCGGCCGCCGGAACGACTTCACCGCAGCGGCCGCGTACGAATCGGTCGCGAGATCACGTGGCCCGGTCGCGAGATCGCCCGGACCCGTCGCCAGATCGCCCGGAGCGATTGCGCCGTTCGCGGCCGGCGCGCCGTGTGCGATGCGCAGGCCCGCGGCGCTCGCGCCGAGCGGTCCGGTCACGGCGACGACGTCGCCGGGGCGCGCGCCGCTGCGCGTCTTGAGATTCGCCGCGCGGACTTCGCCGACGACCGTGATCGCGAACGTGATCGCGGGCGCGCTCGTCAGGTCGCCGCCCGCGACCGCGCAGCGCGCGCGTTTCGCGAGCGCCGCGATCCCGTCGTAGCACGCGAGGATCCATTCCGGGTCGAGCTCGCGCGGAAATCCGAGCGCGATCGTCGCGAGCACCGGCCGCGCGCCCATCGCCGCGACGTCGGAGAGGTTCGACGCGAGCGCGCGCCAGCCGGCGTCCTCGGCGCTCATCGCGTCGCGGGTGAAGTGCACGTGTTCCACGAGCGCGTCGGTGGTGATGACGCTGCGGTTGTTCCGCGAAGGCTGCCACGCCGCCGCGTCGTCGCCGATCCCGACCAGCAGCCGCCGCGCCTCCACGCCGCGCAGCCGCTCGCGGATGCGCGCGATCAGCTCGTCCTCGGTCATGCTGCGCGGCGAGACGGTGCGGCGCCCGCGCTACGCCGCGGACGCGATCGCATCGATGCGGCGGCGCAGCTCGCGCAGCGTCTCCGGCGGGTCCTCCGCGCCGAACACGGAGTTGCCCGCGACCAGCACGTTCGCGCCCGCGCGCACGGCGCGCTCGGCGTTCTCCAAGCCGATCCCGCCGTCGACCTCGATCTCGCACGCCGGATTGCGCGCGTCGAGCAGCGCGCGCACCTCGGCGATCTTCGTCAGCGCGCGCTCGATGAACGACTGCCCGCCGAAGCCCGGGTTCACGCTCATCACCAGCACGCGGTCGATCTCTTCGAGCAAGTCGGCCAGCATCGCGACCGGCGTCCCGGGGTTGATCGCGATCCCGGCCTTCGCGCCGGTCTCCCGAATCCGGCGCAGCAGCCGGTGCTGGTGCGGCGTCGCCTCGTAGTGGAACGTGACGACGTCGGCGCCCGCCTCGCGGAACGCCTCGACGTACTTCTCCGGCTCGACGATCATCAGATGACAGTCGAACGGCAGGCGCGTGAGCTTGCGCAGATCGGCGACGATCTTCATCCCCCAGGTGAAGTTGGGGACGAAGACGCCGTCCATCGAGTCGAGGTGCAGCTCGTCGGCGCCGCCGCTCTCGACCATGCGGATCTGGTCGGCGATGTCGGCGAAGTCGGCCGAGAGCAGCGAGGGCGCGATCTTCACGCGCGGCCGCGGCTGCGCGCGCTTCACGTCTTCTTCGGCTGCGGCTGCGGCTGGCCCGCGGGCGGCGCCGTCGGGATCCAGCGCGCCGGCTCGCGGCCGATCACCGTCTGGTTCAGCAGCTCGTTGTTGATGTACGTGTCGATCTCGGCGTCGCCGACCGCGGTCACGTTGAAGTCGAGCTTCTGCCCGCCCTGCGCGAAGCCGTCGTAGACGTTCCACGTTCCGGTGTCGTCGCGGATCTCGATCCGCACGTGCGCCGCGTCGTCGCGCGGCGGAACCGTCGCGCTCGCGTGCACCTGGCGGATCAGATAGCCGTACTCGCCCGGACCCGCGCTCACTTGCAGCGAGACCTCCTCGAACGGGTCGATCGTCGCGCCGGGGCCGGGGTTCTGCCGCACGATCACGCCGCGCGGCGGGCCGCCGGGGCCGAACGGCGTCCACACGATCTGCCCGAGGTGGACGCGGTCGCGCTGCGCCTGCGCGCGCGCGGCGTCGATCGGCATCCCGGTGTAGTTCGGCACCTTCACCCCCGCCGGCGGCCCTTTGCTCAGCGTGAACGACACCTTCGAGCCTTGCCGGACGCTCGAGAGCGGAGCCGGGTCCTGCGCGACGATGTGATCGCGCGGGACGTTGTCGTCGGCGACGTACGTCGTCTTGTCGAGCTGCAGCTTGAAGCGGTTCAGGTCGAGCCCCGCGTTGCGCAGCGACTCGAAGCGCAGATCCGGCATCGGGAAGATCACGACGCCGCTGCTGACCACCAGCGAGATCTGCCGGCCTTCACGGACGCGCGCGCCCGAGGGCGGCTGCTGGCTCATCACGACGTCCTTCGGATACCGGTCGCTGGGCTGCGTCGCGATCACCACGCAGCGCAGCCGCAGCCGCCCGCACTCGCTGTGCGCGTCGGCGTTCGTCTGGCCGGTGAACGCCGGGACGAAGACCGTCGCGGCGGTCGGCGCAAAGAACTCCTTGATCGAGCGCCCGAACCACACCAGCACCCCGACGGCGAGCGCGAGCGAGAGTGCGAAGAGCCAGTCGCGGTCGAGCAGCGGCGCGAACCGGCGCCGCGTCCGCACCGGCGCGGCGACCGCGTCGGCGGAGTCGAGCTGCATCAGGCGAGCGCCTCGAGCTGCGCTTCGTCGAAGTCGGCGTTGCTGAAGACCCGCTGCACGTCCTCGTGGTCCTCGAGCGCGTCGAGGAACGTCAGCACCTTCTCGGCGTCGGCGCCGTTCGGGCGCGCGGTCTGCGTCGGCTCCATCGCGAGCTGCGCCGAGCGGACGCGCAAGCCTTCCGCTTCCAGCGCGTCCTTCACCGCCATCACCGACGCGGGCTCGGTGACGATCTCGGCCCGCGCCTCCTCGTCGTCGCCCGCCGGCGAGAAGCGCACGTCGATCACGCCGTCGACCAGCGCCTTCTCGGTGAGCTCGTCCTCGCTCAGCCTGCCGGGATCGACCTCGACGACGCCGCGCGAGGCAAACATCCAGCCGACGCTCCCGGTCTCGCCGAGATTCCCGTCGTTGCGGCTGAACAGGAACCGCAGCTCCGAGGCGGTGCGGTTGCGGTTGTCGGTCGCCGCGTCGACGATCACCGCGACGCCGGCCGGCCCGTAGCCTTCGTAGCGGATCTCCTCGATCTCGCGCTCACCCGCGCCGGTCGCGCGCGCGATCGCGCGCTTGATGTTGTCGGACGGCATGTTGTTCTCGCGCGCTTTCTCGACCGCCATCTTCAGGCGGTAGTTCGCCTCGGGATCGGGCGAGCCGTTCTTCGCTGCGAGGATGATCTCTTTCGAGAGCTTGGTGAACAGCGCGCCGCGCTGCGCGTCCACCTTGCCCTTCTTGAGCTTGATGTTGTGCCATTTGGAATGACCTGACATAGCTTGGCTCTCTACCTCTGCGGCATGATCCAGCTCGTGTGCGGGATGTGCCACACATCGGGCAGCATGCGCGCATACCAGGCGTCATAGGGCACTTGCACGCCGGCGAGGATCGGATAGAAAAAGACGAACGCGGCGACGATCGCGACCGCGTAGCCCGCCAAGACGCGGGCGGTATTGGGGTTCGCGGCGTAGCGCCGGCAGAGCCAGGCGATCAGAACGACGTCGCACAGCACGATCACGGCGAAGTCTGGGAAGAAGTGGTACTCCCACAGTTCGCGAGGCGCGCGAATCCACGGCAACCACTGCATGAAATAGGCGATGAAGAGGATCGCATACCCCTTGTTCTTCTCCTGCCACGCGAGCCAGCCCGTGAACGGGACCGAGACGAGGCCGAGCAGGAAGACGAACGGGTTCGGGAGCGCCATGATCTCGGCGACGCAGCAGGCCGTGCCGCTCGCCATGGCGCCTCCCGGCCGGAAGTCGTGATAGTAGTAGACGATCGGAATCTGCATGATCGGCCACTGCCACCACACCGAGCGGTACGGATGGGTCTGATCGCTGAGCGAGGTGTGATACCAGAACATCTGGTGCTGTAACGCGATGATGTCGGCGAGCGAATGTCCCGTCC
>DATHLL010000043.1:0-3861 GCA_035488195.1 Candidatus Elarobacter sp.
AACCTCCGGCATGCCGGCATCGTCGTTGCCTCCAGCATGCGGCGCGGCAGCCGCGAAATGCCCTCAAAGAGTCCTCAACGTCGCCACGTTTCACTTCAACGAAAGCGCATGCAGCGCGTGCTGCCTGCCCCTTCGGACGCTCGTCTCGGACGAGCGCGACTTGAGGTCGCTGCGAGTCAACGTCCCGGCGGCAGCGAAGGCGATGTCGGCGCGGATGACGAGCTGGCGTTTCAGTTGCGCGCCGACGGGTTCGCGGAGAGCGGTCTCGTCACACGGGGCGGCGAGCTCGGCGCGGACGGTCAACTCGTCGAGTGCTTTCGGGCGGGTGACGACGATCTCGAACTCCGTGCCGAACTCGGGGAACGCATGCAGCACGTCTTCGATCGCGCTCGGGTAGATGTTCTCGCCGCGGATCACCAGCATGTCGTCGATGCGGCCGATGATGCCACGCGGGAAGCGCGGATAGGTGCGGCCGCACGGGCAGGGGTCGTTCGTCCATTCGGCTTGGTCGCCGGAGACGAGGCGGATCATCGGCTGGCCGCGGCGCTCGAGCTGCGTGTAGACCGGCGTGCCGGTCGCGCCGTACGGAAGCGGGCGCATCGTCTGCGGGTCGAGCAGCTCGGCGTAGACGATGTCCTGCCAGAGGTGCATCCCGGTGCGGTGCGAGCACTCGGTGATGTTCATCCAGGGCGTCACCTCGCCCATCGAGCCGCTGTCGATGCAGATCGCGCCGAACGTCTCTTCGATCAGCCTCTTCGTCGCGGGAATCCCGGCGCCGGGCTCGCCCGAGAAGAACATGATGCGCAGGCCGAGCTCGCGCGGGTCGACGCCTTCGGCGCGCGCGGTCTCTGCGATGCGGAGCGCGTACGACGGCGTTCCGTAGAAGCCGGTCGGCTTCATCTGCTGCATCCACGAGACGGCCTGCAGCGTCATCCCGGGGACGCCGGCGCCGAACGGGAACGCCGCCGCGCCGAGACGCTCGATCCCCGCGAGCGCGCCCCACGAGCCGACGTACAGCGAGAAGATCGAGCCGACGAAGACCATGTCGCTCGGGCGCAGCCCGAAGTTCCACATGATCCGCGCGTGCGCCTCGGCGATGCGGTCGTAGTCGTCACGCGACCATGCGAACGCGGTCGGCCGTCCGCTCGTCCCCGACGTGCCGTGCACGTGGTAGATCTCGCGCGGGTCGACGCACAGATACGAGCCGAACGGCGGGTTCGCGGCCTGGTCGGCGCGCAGGTCCGCCTTCGAGATCGTCGGGACGCGCGAGAAGTCGTCGAGCGACTTCACGTCGCCGGGCTCGAGGCCGGCGGCGCGCCAGCGCTCGCGGTAGAACGGCGCGCGCTCGTACGCCCACGCCATCACCGCCTGGATCTTGCCGAGGATCAGCGCGTTGCGCTCGTCCTCGGACATCGTCTCGCGCGCGCGGTCCCAGTACGGCGCGTCGTTCGGCGGCCGGTACGACGGATCGTACACCGGCGGCCACGCGGGCGCCGAGCCGGTCGGCGCGGCCGTCTCGGCGGTGTGGATCATCGCGCGCTTGCAGCCTCGCGCCGCGTGCGGTCGCGGCCGTACTCGGCGACGATTCGCTCGATCCCGGTGATCAGGTCCTGCGTCGACGCTTCGGCGTTGAAGATCTCTCGCACGCCGATCGCCTTGAGCTTCGGGACGTCATCCTCTTGGATCACGCCGCCGCCCAGCACGACGATGTCCTCGACCTCGCGCTCCTTCAGCAGGTCCATGATCTTCGGGAAGACCGTCATGTGCGCGCCGGAGAGGATGCTCACGCCGACCACGTCGACGTCTTCCTGGATCGCCGCGTTGACGATCATCTCGGGCGTCTGGTGCAGGCCGGTGTAGACGACCTCCATCCCCGCGTCGCGCAGCGAGCGCGCGAGGACTTTCGCGCCGCGGTCGTGGCCGTCGAGGCCGGGCTTCGCGACGAGCACTTTAATGGGCATGAACGGGTCCTCCGAGGATCGTGAGCAACGCGTCGATCGCGTCGTTGCGAGTGATGTCGTGGTCGCGCAGCCGCTGCAGCACGGCGCCGGCGTCGGGTGAGTCGAGCGCGGCGAGCGCCGCGGCGACGGCGCGGTCGCGCGCCTGGCGCACGACCTCGAACCGCACCGCGCGCACCGCGTTCGAGTCGTCCGTGCCGCGCCGCGCGACGATCGCGGCGAGCAGCTCCGAGACGCCGCTGCCGTCCTGCGCGATCGTCTGCAGCACGGGGATCTCGCGGTGGCTCTCGCGCACCATGTGCTTGAGGTCGACCGCGGTGCGGTTCGCGCCCGGCCGGTCCGCCATGTTGACGACGAAGATGTCGGCGATCTCGGTGAGCCCGGCCTTGATCGCCTGCACGCCGTCGCCGAGCGCCGGAACCGTCACCACGACGATCAGGTCGGCGACCGCGACCACTTCCAATTCCACCTGGCCGACGCCGACCGTCTCGACGATCACGACGTCGAACGCGGCCGCCTCGGCGAGCCGCACCGCGTCGCGCGTCGCGGGCGCGAGCCCGCCGCCGGAGCTGCGCGAGGCCATGCTGCGGATGTACACCTCCGCGTCGCTCGCGTGGCGCTGCATGCGCACGCGGTCGCCGAGCACCGCGCCTTGCGTGAACGGCGAGGACGGGTCGACCGCGATCACCGCGACGCTCTCACCCTCGGCGCGGAAGCCTTCGATCAGCCGGTCGACCAGCGTCGACTTTCCGGCGCCGGGCGGTCCCGTCACGCCGATCACCTCGGCACGGTGCAGCCCGTTCCCGTGGCCTTGCGCGCGCAGCGTCGCGAGCGCCGAGGGAAAGCCGACGATCCCGTTCTCGACGCCGGAGATCGCGCGCGCGAGGTCGCGGTGGACGCGGTGGGTGATCAAAAGACCGGCGTCTCCACGTACGTCCCGAAGACCGGGCGCAGCGCGTTGATGATCTCGCCGCCGGTCGCGCGCGCCTTCACCGCCGCGATCGTCGCGGGCATGATGTTCTCGTCGGTCTTCGCGACGCGCACGACCTCGTCGAGCGCGCGCTGCACCGCGCCCTGGTCGCGGTTCGCCTTGGTCTTCGCGAGCCGGTCGAGCTGCCGCTTCGAGGCCGCCTCGTCGACGTGGTGCAGCTCGACGTGCGGGTTCGGCGAGTCGTCGCGGTACTTCGTCACGCCGACGAAGTGGACTTCGCCCTTCTCCTTGCGGCGGTGCAGGTCGTACGCCGCGTCGGCGAGCTCCATCTGGAAATAGTTGTCCTCGATGCACTCGACAACGCCGCCGCGCTTGTCGACCTCGGCGAAGTAGTCGAAGCAGCCCTTCTCGATGTCGGCGGTGAGCCGCTCGATCGCGTACGAGCCGGCGAGCGGGTCGATCGTGCCGCGCACGCCGACCTCCTCGGCGATGATCTGCTGCGTGCGCAGCGCGATCTTCATCGCCGGCTCGCTCGGGATCGAGAGCGCCTCGTCGTAGCCGTTCGTGTGCAGCGACTGCGCGCCGCCGCAGACCGCGGCGAGCGCTTCGATCGCGGTCCGGGCGATGTTGTTGAGCGGCTCGCGCGCGGTGCACGAGACGCCGGCGGTCTGGCAGTGGAAGCGCAGCCGCATCGACTCGGGCTTCTTCGCGCCGAAGCGCTCCTTCATCACGCGCGCCCAGACGCGGCGCGCGGCGCGGAACTTCGCGACCTCTTCCAAGAAGTCGATCTGCGAGACGAAGAAGAACGAGAGCCGCGGCGCGAAGTCGTCCACGTCGATCCCGGCCTTCACGACCTCCTCGACGTACGCGATCCCGGCCGCCAGCGTGAACGCGACCTCCTGGATCGCGGTCGAGCCGGCTTCGCGCGCGTGGTAGCCGCTGACGTTCACCGGGTTGTAGTGCGGCAGGTTC
>DATHLL010000044.1:0-13181 GCA_035488195.1 Candidatus Elarobacter sp.
GCTCCTCGCCGCCGAACGCTTCGAGCGCGTCGACGATCTGCTGGACGAACAGCTCCGTCGCGTACGCGATGCGCGGCTTCTCGGAGAGCCCGCAGCCGATCAGGTCGAAGGCGACGACGCGGTGCCGCCGCGCGAGCAGCGGGAAGAGCTTGCGGTACTCGTACGACGACGCGCCGGCGTAGACGCCGTGGACCAGAAGCACCGGCGTCCCGTGGCCGGCTTCGGTCGCGAAGATCTCCGCGCCGCGCCACGTCCACGGGCGGCGCGTCCCGCCGAGCGCGTTCGTCGGCAGCGGCGCGTTGCTCAGCGCGCGGTTCGTCGCGGCGAGCGCGCCGGTGACGCCTGCTCCGGCAAGCAGCGGTCGAACGAGTCTCTTCACGCCTTTCGAACAGTACCCACAAGGACCGCCCGGGGCCGCCGTCGCATCGGCGGCAAGTGGTGGCCCGCGTACTCGGCGCACTTGCGTTGCTTGCGGCCGTCTGTATACCCGTGCAGGCGGCGCCGTGCGGCGTCCCCGTCGGCCGGCCCGTCTACCTGAAGTCGGCCGAGATCGATCCCGACGTCTTCGTCTGGGACGCGAAGCAGCGCGTCGTCGACTACGCGAGCGGCTCGTGGCGCGACACGCACGACGTCCTGGTCCACACGCTGCTCGCGAAGCCCGGGACGCGCGCCGTCGTCGTCCAGTGCCACCCGGGTATCGTCCACCGCGAGGGGAGCGAGACGCGCGACGCGATCGGGATCCGGCTGGTGAACGGCCCGAACAAGGGCCGCTACGGCTGGGTCACCTCCGACGACATCCACGAGCTGGCCGCTCGCTGACCCGACACGGTGTCGAACCGCGGCACCGAAACGTTCGCCGATTCCCCAACGACGCACGGCGCGAACCGCCCTAGAATCGGTGGGTGGACAAGATCAGCGCCGGCGACACCGCCTGGGTTTTAACTTCCACGGCCCTCGTCATGCTGATGACGCCGGGGCTGGGGTTCTTCTACGGCGGTCTGGTGCGCCGCAAGAACGTCCTCTCGACGGTGATGCACAGTTTCTTCATCCTGTGCCTGATCAGCGTGCAATGGGTCCTGTGGGGATACTCGCTCGCGTTCGGCCCCGACTGGAAGGGGCTGGGCATCATCGGCGATCTCTCGTGGATCGGCCTGAACGGCGTCGGGCTGGCGCCGAACAAAGACTACTCCGCGACCGTCCCTCACCAGGCGTACATGGCGTTCCAAATGATGTTCGCGGTGATTACGCCCGCGCTCATCAGCGGCGCGTTCGCGGAGCGGAAGCGCTTCAAGGCGTTCGTGCTGTTCAGCCTGTTGTGGGCGACGTTCGTCTACGATCCGCTTGCGCACTGGGTGTGGGGGCACGGCGGCTGGCTCGGGAAGCTCGGCGCGCTCGACTTCGCGGGCGGCACCGTCGTGCACATCTCCTCGGGCGTCTCGGCGCTGGTCGCGGCGTGGGTGCTCGGCAAGCGGATCACGCACAAGCGCGGTGAGGACGTCGAGCCGCACGACATCCCGATGGTCGTGCTGGGCTGCGCGCTGTTGTGGTTCGGCTGGTTCGGGTTCAACGCGGGCAGCGCGCTCGCCGCGAACGGCCTCGCGGTCAGCGCGTTCGTCAACACGAACACCGCGGCCGCGATGGCGGCGCTGACCTGGCTCACGATCTCGTGGGCGCACAAAGGCCAGCCGAGCGTCGTCGGCGCGACCGCCGGCGCGGTCGCCGGGCTGGTCGCGATCACCCCGGCCGCCGGCTACGTCACGCCGGGCGCCTCGATCATCATCGGTCTGCTGGTCTCGCTGGTGTGCTACGGCGCGGTGATGCTGCGCGACCGGATGAACGTCGACGACGCGCTCGACGTCTGGGCCGTGCACGGCGTCGGCGGAACGGTCGGCGCGATCTGCACCGGCCTGTTCGCAACTACCGTCATCAACGCGGGCGCCGCGAACGGCGCCTTCTACGGCAACGTCTCGCAAGTGTGGATCCAGCTCGTCGCCGTCACCGCGTCGTGGGTGTTCAGCGGCGTGATGACCTTCGTCATCCTCAAAGTCGTCAACGTCGTCGTTCCGCTTCGCGTCTCCGAGAAGGAAGAAGCGATGGGGCTCGACCTCTCGCAGCACTCCGAGATCGCCTACAGTCCCTCATAACCGCAAGGAGCTCGTCACCGTGGACATCGCCGTCGCCATGATCGCCTTCGTCGCCCTCGTCGCCTCGTGGTTCGTCCTCCCGTCGTCGCCGCCGGTCGCCGGCGCCGAGACGAAGGCCGCTACCCCGGAAACGCTCGCGCAAGCGGCGTAACGCGGCGCCGCCCGCGGGCGGCATCACCAACGACACACCTCCGAAGCCGTGCGTGCGCGAGCGCCGCTCGGCTTCGTCGTTCCTGCCACGAAGGAGACCGTTTGCGAACCTCGATCGCGGCCTTGACAGCCGCTTGCGCCCTCAGCATCACTCCGGCCATGGCGCAAACGACCCCCGCTCCGGCGGCATCCCCGTCAGCCTCACCCTCGCCCTCGCCGACGCCGCGCGCGTGGCAGGCGTCGGGCTACGCGGCGACCTCGTTCAACGCGTCCTCGCATCCGGGCGGGAGCGGGTTCGCGTTCGCGAACGGCGCGCCGTCGCGCACGTTCGACACGCTCGACCGGCAGCCGATGCTGAACGCCGTCAACGTGCAGCTCGTGAAGACCGGCACGATCGGCGGGAAGATCGAGCTCACCGCCGGGACGAACGCCGACGTGATCGCGTCGTACCCGACCGCGAACAACGACTCGTTCGACGTCACGCAGGCGTACCTGTCGTACACCGGCGGGCCGTTCACGCTGATCGCCGGAAAGTTCTCGACGCTGGCCGGCGCCGAGGTGATCGAAGATCCCGCGAACGTGAACGTCTCGCGCTCGATCCTGTTCGGCTTCGCGGTCCCGTTCACGCACACCGGCGCGCGTCTGACCTACGCGCCGTCCGCGGCGTGGAGCCTCATCGGCGGCGTCAACGACGGCTGGGACGACACGAAAGGGAACGGCACCGGCGCGAAGACCGCCGAAGCGGGGATCGCGTACAACGGCACCGTCATCTCGGTCGCCGCGCAAGGCTACAGCGGGACCGAGCGGATCAGCAACGCCGCCTGGACGTTCTTCCCCGCCACGCCGATCGGACACCGTTCGCTGATCGACGTCGTCGGGACGTACCACGCGACGCCGAGGCTGACGTTCCAGGCGAACTTCGACAGCGGGCAGCAGCAGAACGTCCCGCTGGTGGACGGAGCCGGAGCCGCGACCGGGATCGTCGGATCGGCGAGCTGGAACGGCGTCGCGGGGTACGCGACCTACCAGCTCACGCCGAAGCTTTCGGCGGCGCTGCGCAGCGAGACGTTCGGTGATGCCGGCGGCTATCGCACCGGCTACGACCAGCGCTGGCGCGAGACGACGCTCACGTTCGCGTACGCGCCCTCGGCGCCGCTCCTCTTCCGACTCGAAGGCCGCGCCGACAGCTCGAACCGCGGCATCTGGATCGCCTCCGGCGGCCTCCCGGCCACCTCGCTGCAAAGCATCGCGGTACAGGCGCTGGTGAAGTTCTAAGCGCGCCCGTGAGGCACCACGTTGCGGTGGAAGGCCGGCGTGCCATACCGGTCTTCCACCGTCACGTTCACGCCGAACGCACGCTTGAGCGTCGCTGACGTCATCGCTTCTGAAGGCGTCCCGTCCGCGACGACGCCGCCGTCACCGAGGATGATGACGCGATCTGCGAAAGCGGCCGCTTCCTCCAGTTGGTGCAAGACGGCGACCACGAGGGTGCCTCGTGAGGCGACCTCGCGCGCGAGTTGCAACGTCTCGACCGAGGCTTTCAAATCGAGATGCGATGTCGGCTCGTCGAGCAGCATGATCGATGCGCGTTGCGCGAGGGCGAGCGCGATCCATACGCGCTGACGTTCTCCGGCGGAAAGCGTGCCGATCTCGCGGGCGCGGAATCTGCCCGTTTCCGTTCTCGCGAGGGCTTCGTCGACCGCGACGGTGTCTTCGGGGGTCGCCTCCCATTCCCACCAGCGATGATGCGGAAAACGGGCGGACGCGACGGCATCGCCAACGGTCAGCGCCGACAGAACGGGTTCCGTCGGATCGACGAGCGCGATCGACTGTGCACGGATCCGAGCGGGCAGGCTCTGCACGGGCGTCCCGTTCAAGGCGATCGTCCCCGCAATGGGATCGACCATGCCCGCGACGGCGCGAAGCAACGTCGTCTTGCCGACGCCGTTCGGACCGACCAGCGCCACGACGCCGTGCCGCAATTCCAGGGACACGTCGCTGAGCAGGGTGCGGCCGCCGCGCGCGATCGCGACTCGGTCCAGCGCCAGCACGGAGTCACACATCGCACGGCGGATACGCCGCCGCGGCGAAACTCTCCCGGAAATACGAGAACGCCCGCCTCGGCGTCTGCCGTGGCGGGCGTTCAGCTTGAGTTCAGCCGCGCGTCAGCACTGCGGCGCGGGTCCGAAGCAGGCGCCGCTGTCACCGTAGCTGCCCTGCGTCAGCGCTCCTTCGACCTTGCCGGACGGCGCGGTCGTGGAGTTCAGCGACGTGATCGAGCCGCCGGACGGAGCCGCGTTGAAGAACAGCGTCGCGCCGACGATCAGCTTGGCGCTCACCGTCCCGTTGGGCGTGAGCTTGATGCGCGGCACGTTGAACGGCTGCGCGCTCGTCAGATCCGCAGGCGAGCGAGGTCCGTTCATCACCAGGTCCCACGTCTGCCCGCCGGGGACCGCGACTTGTTTCGTCCCGACCAGCATCACGGCCGAATTGAACGTGAACCGTGGATCGGTCGAGGCGATGTCGCGAGCCGCGAGCGCGGCGGCGAAGTCCTGGTAGAGCTGAGCGAACGTTTCACCGTTGGCCGCTTCGGCCACGACGGGATCGACGTTCGCCCCGCTGCCGGGCGTGGTCGTCAGCGTCGCGTACTGGCGGTGCATCGCGGCGTCGCCGCCGAACCGGTCGTACAGATAACGCTCGAACAGGTACGCCGCGCCGTAGTTTCCGTTGGTGTTGTGGTAGAAACCGAACGACGGATTGCTCGACGTGTCGAGCGGATTCGCGTCGTACCCCGTGAACGCGGTGAGCGAGTAGTTCGAGGGGCTGTACAGGTACGAGAACGCCGCCTCGAGCGCGACCGTGTCCTGAGCGGCTCCCGGGTTGACCAGGTCCTGGGCGAGCATCGCGTCGCCTTCGTCGATGAACGCGTCGTCGAAGAGACCCTGCTGGTTGTTGACGAGGTTCGGGATGAAGACTTTGTTGACCGCGTGCAGATAATGCTGGAACTCGTGCGGGAGCGAGCGCACCATGTCTTGCGTGCGCCAGAAGGTCTCATCGGCGACGGTTCCGCTGCCGGTCTGGTACTTGTCGGCCCCGATGAAGATCATCGGCAACGCGTTGCTCGGAACGTGCGCCGCCTTGGTTGCGCAGTTCAACTCCTGATCGTTCAGCAGGTCCTCGGCGAAGAAGTACCCGCCTTCGCCCGTGCTCTCGAGGGCCTTCGTGACCAGGATGCTGATATGGGGGTCGCTTCCGCTCAAGTCGACGGGCGGCTGCGTGGTCGATGCCGGGTTCCCGCTGGTGTCGCATTGCTGGTAGTGGTAGTTGGCATTGAAGAACGCCGGTCCGAACGTCACCGTTTCCTTCGCATACGCTTGGTCGAAGCGTGCGCCGGCCGCCGACCAGTCGGACGGACCGAGGCCGTAGCTCGCGTCGATGCCGTTGTCGACCCAGACGTAGCCGTGCGCGGAGACGTACTGAAGCGTCGCGGGAACGTCGATATAGCATTCTCCCCCGACCGATTGCTGCGGCGCCGTGCAGCTCGTCGAATTTCCGGTGATCGCCCCTTGGAGAACGTGGAACGTGCGCTGAGCGCCTTGCGCGAAGGCGCTGGGCCGGCGCGCGCTCGAGATCGAGCGCGAGCGCGATAGCGTGCGCAGCGTCCGGAGCGACAACTGCCGCGTCGCAGCCGTGCCGTAGTCCATTCGCAGCCGGTACGGAAGCCGCGCGACCCCGTCGGGTCGCGGGGCCGACGTGGTGACGCGGCGCGTCGAGCCGGGCTTGAGGCCGGGCGCCGATTCCGCGGCGGTCACGTCGTACTCCGTCAGCGTCGCGGAGCTCGCCGACGGCTCCGCGGGCGCTTCACCGCTTTGAACGACGAACGTACCGTCGGACGATGCCGAGAGCAGCGACGAGGAGAATTGATTGTTCGCCGTCGGTCCAAGCTCCGTCACGCCGCCGGAAGGGGCGACATATCCCGACGAGGGCGTCGCCGTGGGCGACGGGGTCGGCGTCGCCGGGATCGGCCCGGGTCCGCCGGTCGAGCCGCCGCCGCCTCCGCCGCCACCGCATGCAGCGAGAACGGCAACCGCAAGAACGATCGCCACAGACGATCCTACCCGAAGAAAACGCATTCGGCTCCAGTACACCGGCGGCGGCCTGCGGACCCCCGCGAACTATGCGTAACCGCGCGCTCCTCCACGCAAATATAACACTAAGAACGTCGGAACGCCGACGAAGGCGAGCAGCACGCCGAGCGGGATCTCGGCGGGCGCCGCGAGCGTGCGCGCGAGCGCGTCGGCGAGAACCACGAGCGAGGCGCCGACCAGGACGCTCGCCGGAACGAGCGCGCGCAAGTCCGCGCCGCCGACGCGGCGCGCGAGATGCGGGACGATCAGCCCGACGAAGCCGAGCAGTCCCGCAAGTGCCACCGCGGCGGCGGTGAGCAGCGTCGCGGCGACGAGCAGTGCCCACTGCAATCGCACCACGTCGACGCCGAGCGCGGCGGCGCGTCCTTCGCCGAGCCGCAGCACGTTGAGCGCCGGGATCGTCGCCGCGCCGAGCAGCGCGCCGCCGATCGCTTCCGGCGACGCGGCGGCGAGATCGCCCCAGCCGCGACCGGCGAGCGAGCCCGCGAGCCAGGCGAGGATCGCTTCGCTCGCGGTCCCGCGCGCGAGCCGCTCGATCGCGACCGCGACGACCGCGGAGAGCAGTGCGGAGAGCGAGACGCCGGCGAGCACGAGCCGTTCGGCGTCGAGCCGCGGCCCGCGCCGCGCGAGGACCGCGACCAGCACCGCGGTCGCGAGCCCGGAGCAGAACCCGAGCGGCGGGACGAGCACCGGCGTGACGCCGAGCGTCACCGCGATCGCAATCGACGCGCCGGCGCCGCTCGCGACGCCGGTCAGATACGGATCGACCAGCGGGTTGCGCAGCAGCGACTGCAGCAGCGCGCCGGCGAGCGCGAGCGCGCCGCCGACGGTCGCCGCGATCGCGACGCGCGGGACGCGCAACTGCCACACGATCGTCGCGGCGTCGCCGCTCGCCGAAGGATGGAGCAGCGCTTGCGCGAGCGCGTCGGGCGCAAGCGCCGCGCCGCCGAACGCGACGCCGATCAGCATCGCGAGCGGGACGAGCGCGGCGAGCGCCGCGAGGCGCAATGCGGTCAACGCGTCGAGAGCTCCACCGCGAACGTGCGGCCGGGGAGCGGGAACCCGGAGACGTCGGCGTAGCGCGCGTCGCCGAGGTTGAACGCGCGGAGCGAGAGCAGCGCGCGCGGCGCGACGCGGAAGCGGACGTACGCGTCGGCGCGCGTGTACTCGGTGTCCGGCGTGTCGTGCGGGCCGACGACGTGCGCGAGGAACCCGAACGAATCGAGCGCGCCGGGGTGCGCGTTCGCGTACTCGAGCGTCAGATCGCTCGCGAACACGGGACGCCGCGCGAGCCGCGCCGCCGTGGTCGTCAGATCGAGCGCGCGGTACGTATCGGTGACCGCGAGCGAGGAGGTGAAGCCGTGGAACGGGCGGCTGCGGACGGTCCCGACGAAGCCGGCGATGGAGAAGCGCTCGACGTTGATCAGGAACGGGTTCGCCGGCGAGGTCGGCTGCGAGAAGTCGTAGGCCGGGTTGGTCGCGATCAGGTCGTGGCCGTTCTCGACGAACCAGCGCAGCGAGGCGCCGCCGAGCAGCGGCGCGTCGAGCGAGAGGTCGCCGCCGTGCGTCCGTTCGGGCCGCAGGCTCGGGTTCGAGAACGTCGGGTACGCGAGATCGGTGATGCTCGGCGCGCGGAACCCGGTCGCGTAGTTCGCGCGCAATTGATAGCCGCCGCCGAGCGGGACGCGCGCGCCGAGCGAGGGCGCGATCGCGCCGCCGTAGCCGCCGTCGCGCTCCGCACGAACCCCGGCGTCGAAGCGCGTGCCGCCCGCGCTCGTGAGCGACTCCTGCGCGTACGCGGCGGTCTGCGCGAAGCCGAGCGTCATCGGGGTGAGGCCGTCGTCGACGCGGCCCGCGCCGTGCGCGAGATCGATCCCGGCGACGAGCACCGACGACGCGCTCTCCACGACGTCGCGCAGGCTCGCCTGCACGCGCCCCTCGCGCGTGATCTGCGTCGTGCCGCCGAACAGGTTGAACGCCGCGTACGCCGGATCGCTCGTGCTGAACGTGTAGGCCGAGCTCAGCGTCGTGCCGCTCAGCTCGAGGCTCGCCGACGAGCGCGTGCGGTCGAGGGCGAAGCGCACGCGCGCATCGCCGGTCGTCGTGTTCTCGCGCGCCGTCGTCGAGATTGGCGGGAACGCCGCGTCACCGGGCGCGCCGAGATGGTCCTCGCGCAAGCCCGCGCCGCCCTCGACGCGCAGCGCGCCGAGCCGGCCGTTCAGGTTTACGCGCGCCGCCGTCGCCGACGAGTCCGCGTTCACCGACGTTCCGGCCGGGACCGGTCCGGTCGCGGGATACGAGAAGCGGTTCGGGCTGACGCGCCGCTCGAAGGCGAACGTGCCGTTCTCGAACGCGACGCTGCGCCCGCCGAGCGAGTCGCCTTCGAGCGAGACGCGCGGCCGCGCGCGCAGCGACGCGCCGCCGGTCGTGATCACGTTGATCACGCCGCCGAGCGCGCCGGTCCCGTAGAGCGTCGCGCCGCCGCCTTCGACGACCTCGATCCGCTCGACGCCGGTCGTCGGCATCGTGTCGATCGCCGGGAAGAGCACCTGCTCGCCGCCCGCCGGCCGCCCGTCGATCAGCAGCAGGATCTCGTTGGTGCGGTAGCCGTCGATCGTGAGATCGGAGAGCGCGCCGAGCGGGCCGTTGCGCTGCACGTTCAAGCCCGGAACGCGCGCGAGCGCGTCGGCGACGGTGCGGTCGCCGCGGCGCAGCATCTCGGCTTTCGTCACGACGTACGTCGACTTGACGGCGTCGCGCAACGGCTCGTCGCGGCGGTCTGCGGTCTGCACGCGGCCGATCTCGGAGAGCGCGGGCGCGGGGCTCGCGGACGGTTCCGGTGAGGCCGGCGCGGGTGCCGGTTGCGCGAAGGCGGGTGCGGCGCCGAGCGCGGTGAGGGCGCCGAGCGCGGCGGCCAGCGTGGTGGCGGCGCGGAGCGCCGCGAAGGTGCGGATCGTCATCAGGTCCTTCCCTTGACGCGAGGGTGAGGTGAAACACGCTCGCGCGCCGGTATCCTGACTTCGCGGATCGATGCCGTGGTGCCGCGGCCTTCCAGTCCTCACGGACCGTGACGCGCGGCGGCTCCCCGCTGACAGTGGCGCGACCGTGCCGGATTCTCACCGGCTTCCCGCGCACGCAAGCTCCCGGCCCGTGTTCGCGTGCCGCGCTCGGGAAGTCCTCGTCGCCCAGGTGACGCGCGGCGCCCGGCGTATCGCTCGGCCGTGATCCTCCGCGTCCTCGCGCTCGCCGCCGCGGCCGCCGCCGCGCTCGCGTCGTGCGTCCCGCGGAGCTATACCTCGACGATTCGGACGATCGTGAGCACGCCCGCGCCGCGGCGAATCGTCTCGCTCGTCCCCTCGCTGACCGAGGATCTGTTCGCGGTCGGTGCGGGCTCGTCGGTGGTCGGCGTCTCGCAGTACACCGACTACCCGCCCGAGGCGAAGCGCTTGCCGCAAGTCGCGAGCTTCGCCGCGATCAACGCCGAGCGCGTCGTCGCGCTCCACGCCGATCTGGCGATCGGTATTCCCGCGCAGGAACGCCTCGCGGGAGACCTGCGCCGCGCCGGCGTCCGCGTCGAGCTGATCCGCGACGACACGTTCGCCGACATCTTCAGCGACCTCTCGACCGTCGGCGATCTCACCGGGCACGCCGCCGAGGCGCGCGCGCTGATCGCGCGCCTGCACGCGCGCACCGCGATGCTGACGCGCTCGGTGAAGCGGCGCGCGCGCAAGCCGTCGGTCTTCGTCGTGCTCGGCGTCGCGCCGGTCTACACGGTCGGGCAAGGCTCGTACATCGCGACGCTGATCGAGATGGCCGGCGGCCGCAACGCCGCCGCCGACGTCAACGCGCCGTACGCGCGCTACAGCGCTGAAGCGCTCGTCGCGCGGCAGCCGGACCTCCTGGTCGTCGACCCCGACGTGCGCTTGAACGACGTGCTCTCCGAGCCGCCGTGGAACGCGCTGCGCGCGGTGCGGGAGCACCGCGTCCACACGTTGCCCGACGCGGCCATCCTCGAACGCCCCGGTCCGCGCTACAACGACGGGCTTGCGTGGCTGATCGAGGTCATTGCACGGTGAAGCGTCCCAAGTTGCCGGTCGCGCCGCCGCATCCGCTGCCGTTCGTCGCGACCGTTCCGACGTACGTGCCGTGCGGCGACAACGTCGGGATCGCGACCGTCGCCGTCCCGGAGGAGTCGGTCTGGTACGGCACCACCGCGACCGTCGGGCCGGGTGCGTCCACACCCATCAGCGCGAGCGAGAAGATCCCCCGGTGGAGCTGGCTGATCGAGACCGAGAACGTCACGGAGCCGACCGTCGCCGGAATGCCGGTCGCGTTGTTCGGCGGCGCGACGAAGGTCGCCGCGGGATCCAACAACCTCTCGGCCACGCACGGTACCGGCTGCGCTGCGCGCGTGCACGCGGACAGGACGCAGCACAGCACGAGGACCATGGAGCGAGCGAACGCCTTCATTGATTCGAGTATGGCAGAACGGGACGCCGGGATGCTAGCCGTACGTTCGTCGTGAATGAGCGGTCTCGTGCACGATCATCGAAGGCTCTATCCGACCGATGCGGGTCCGCAGCGCGCGCTGGTCGTCGCCGTCGACGTCCAGGATCCGCGGCGTCCGCTCGCGCCCGAGCTGGCCGAGTTCGTCGCGCTCGCGAAGGCCGCAGGGGCGAGCGTCGTCGGCGAGGTCGTGCAGAAGCTCCCGCACGTCGATCCCGCGACGCTGGTGGGGAGCGGGAAGGCGCGCGAGATCGCCGAGCGCGCCGAGGAGCTGAAGGCCGACGTGCTGTTCGTCTTCAACGACCTGCGGCCGCGCCAGCGCACCAACCTCGAGAAGGTCGTCCCGCTGCCGATCGTCGACCGCACGATGCTGATCCTCGACATCTTCGCGCAGCACGCGCGCTCGCGCGAGGGGCAGCTCCAGGTCGAGCTGGCGCAACTGCGCTACCGGCAGTCGAACCTGATCGGCGCGGGTGCCGCGCTCTCGCGGCTCGGCGGCGGCGTCGGCACGCGCGGTCCGGGTGAGACGAAGCTCGAGACCGACCGCCGCCGGATCGCGCAGCGCGTCACGCTGCTCCAGCGGCAGCTCGACGAAGTGCGGAAGCAGCGCGAGACGCGGCGTTCCGGGCGCGGCCGCGACCCGCTGGTCGCGCTCGTCGGCTACACGAACGTCGGCAAGTCCTCGCTGCTGAACCGGCTCTCCGGCTCGGCGCTGGGCGAAGGCGCGTTCGTCGCCGACCAGCCGTTCGCGACGCTCGATCCGACGCTGCGCCGCGCCTACGTCGCGCCGGGGGTCAACGTGCGTCTCGCCGACACCGTCGGGTTCATCACCGCGCTGCCGCAGGAGCTGGTGAACGCGTTCCGCGCGACGCTCGAGGAGCTCGACGCCGCCGACCTGCTGCTGCACGTGCACGACGCGTCGAACCCCGACTGGCCGCGCCAGAACGAGTCGGTCGAGACGATCCTGCGCGAGCTGAAGCTCGACGAGAAGCCGGTGATCGACGTCTTCAACAAGATCGACCGCGTCGACCCCGAGACGCGCGCCGCGCTGAACGCGAGCGGCGTCGAGGTGAGCGCGTCGAGCGGCGAGGGGATCGACCGGCTGCGCGAAGCGATCGCGTCGCGCCTGTCGAACGCGAGCGCGGATGGCGTGGCCGGCTGACGTCCGCGAGTTCGCGCTCGGCTGCGGCGTCGCGGTCCTCTGCGTCATGCTGGCCGGATGCACGTCGCGCGCAGGAACCGCGACGACGGCGCAGAGCGACGCCTACGTCGCGGCGTACCGGCAGCTCCATCCTTCGGTGGTGTTCTTCACGATGCGCATCCCGGCCGACGATCCGAAACGGAAGGGCGAGTGGGACGACGCCTACGGGAGCGGCGTCGTCGTCGAGAGCGGCGCGTGGGGGACGCGCATCCTGACCGACGCGCACGTCGTCGCCGACGCGAAGGGGCTCACCGCGACGATCGGCGACGGACCGAGCGCTTCCGCGCGCGTCGTCGCGACGACCGGCGAAGCGGACGATCTCGCGATCGTCGACGTCCCGCTGAAGAACCAGCGCGCCGCGAAGCTCGGCAGCGTCGCGAACCTCGTCCCCGGCACCCCGATCGGCGTGCTCGGCTACCCGATCCCCGACGCCTTCGAGGACGAGCACCTCGGCCGCACCGTCTCGCTCTACACCGGCCGCGTCGCGAGCGTCCGCAAAGGCGCGCTCGAGATCGACGTCCCGATCATCCCGGGCGAGAGCGGCGGCCCGGTCTTCGACGCGTCCACCGGCGAGGTGATCGGCATCGCGGAGTCGCGCTTCGACGAGGAGCGCGCGATCGGCTTCGCCACCCCGATCGACACGGCGACCCGCTTCCTAGCCTCCCACCCGCGCACGCAGGCCGCCCGCCGCTGATCTACTTGCGCGGCTGCTTCACGGCCAGACCTGTCGACCGTCGGCGCTGAATTGCGGACGCCGAGATCCGGTGAACCAGATGAGCGCACTCGAATCGCCGGCCGCATCCAGCACCCGGGCACCGAGCTCGAAGAGGACGGCTAGGCGTCCCGCACCCAAACGGTCATCTCGTGGCGCCGACGTTGACGTGGAGGCGGACGCGGGAGCGGTCGCCGATCCAGCGCGCCGGCGGGATGCGCCACCAGCGCGCCATCGCGTCCAGCGGGACCGCGTACCCGGCGCGCTTTTTCGCGAAGGCCGGCCAGGCGTCTTCGAGCGGGTGCAGCGGGACGCCGAGC
>DATHLL010000045.1:0-2859 GCA_035488195.1 Candidatus Elarobacter sp.
GCCGGACTGGTCGCCCTCGAAGTACAGCACCGTGTCGACGAGGTGCTCGAGGAGGCGCGGCCCGGCGATCGCGCCGTCCTTGGTGACGTGCCCGACGACGAACGTCGCGCAGCCGGTCCGCTTCGCGAACTCCATGAGCACTTGCGTGCAGTCGCGCACCTGCGAGACGCTGCCGGCGAACGACTCGACGTCGGGGAGCCACATCGTCTGGATCGAGTCGACGACCAGGATCTCCGGGACGTCGCGCTCGAGCGCGTCGAGCACCGCACGCAGGTTCGTCTCCGGGAAGACGCGCAGCGTCTCCGCCGCGCCGACGCGCTGCGCGCGCAGCTTCGTCTGCGCCGCCGACTCCTCGCCGCAGACGTAGACCGCGCGCGCGCCGTCGCGCGCAAGCGCCGTCGCGAGCTGCAGCAGCAGCGTCGACTTTCCCGCGCCCGGCGGGCCGCCGAGCAGGACCAGGCTACCGGGGACGATCCCGCCGCCGAGCAGCGCGTCGAACTCCGCCATCCCGGTGCGCCGCCGCGCGACGCGCGTCTCCTCGATCGCCGCGAGCGGGAGCGGACCGTTCGCGCGCAGCGGCGCGACCGCGCGCCCTTGCGCGGACTTGGCCGGCTTGACGACCGGCGCGTCCTCGAACGTGTTCCACCCTTCGCACGACGGACAGCGCCCGAGCCAGCGCGCCGACTCGAACCCGCACCCGGTACAGAAGAAGACCGACTTCGCCTTCGCCACAACGGCCATCTTCGCGAATCACAGTGACATAGGCCTGGCATTCACGCTAGTATGCTGAAGACACCATGACGGAACGCATCGAAGAACCGACGCACGAACAGCTCGCCGCGATGGAGACGTATCGCGAGCGCGTCCACGCGCTCTATCGCGACGTGAGGTCGTGGCTGGAGAACGACGACCGGTTCCGCGTGGATCAGTCTCCGGCGTCGGTGCTCGACGGCCTCGGCGAATACGAGGTGGACCGGTTGCGAGTGTTCGCAGGCGGAGAATGCGTCGCGGACTTCACGCCGATCGCCGCGACCGTGATCTTGGCCGAGGGGCGCGTGGACGCGATCGGCTTGGTCGACTACGCGTGGCTGAACTACTATGAAAAGACGCCGACCGCGACGACGACCTGGACGCGTCGTGACGGAACGGTGACGCTGCACACCTCGCCGATCATTCTCGGCATCGACAGGCCCGGCTGGTACTGGACCGACTTGCGCCAAGAAGACGGCGAGCGGTTTCTGGACCACGACGTGTTGTTCGAACTCTTCGAGGAGATCTCCGATCTTGAAGGCCAGCCCCCTCGACCGCTTCCGGGCGGTCCACCGATCGTACCGCAGAACGCGCGAAGCGCTGAAGATCCGCGAAGCAGGTGAAGTCGTATCGTGACTGGATCGCGCATCGAAACCCGCGCAAGGCTCCGTCGGCCGTCATCGCACCGGACGCGGCGTACCGCACGCTGACGACCATCGTGCGGACGGTTGAAGGCGGCGAACCAGGGGGCTCGGGGCCGGGGTCGTAACCTCGTCCGGCGGTATGCCGAACGAGCACGTCGCGATCGACGGGTGGGTAGCGAGCGGGAAAACCACACTATCCCAGCTGTTGGCGGCCGAGACGGGCCGTCTCTATCTCGACACCGGCGCCATGTATCGCTCCGTCGCGTACCTCGCGCTCAAGAACGGCGTCGACCTGGACAACGAGGCCGGGCTGCTGGCGATGCTCTCGCATCACACGATCTCGATCGTGCCGGACACGAGCGTGCACGCCGGCTATCGCGTGCTGATCGACGACAAGGACACCGGCGACCGGCTCTTCGACCCGGACGTCGCGGCCGCCGTCTCCAGCGTCGCCGCGCTCCCCGCGATTCGCGCGGAGCTCGTAGAGCGGCAGCGCGCGATCGCGGCGCAGGGGCCGGTGGTGATGGCCGGGCGCGACATCGGCACGGTGGTGCTCCCCGACGCCCGCTACAAGTTCTTCCTGACCGCGTCGGTCGACGAGCGCGCGCGGCGCAGGCAGGCCGAGTTCCACGAGCGCGGGCTCGACGTGCCGTTCGAGGAGGTGCGGGCGCAGATCGTCGAGCGCGACCGGCTCGACTCGACGCGCACGGTCTCGCCGCTGCGAGCCGCGCCCGACGCGATCACGATCGACTCGACGAACCTCCAGCCCGACGAGGTCGTCGCCCGGATGCGGGCCGCGATGGACGCCGCGCGCGCGTGACGTTCTACGCCTTCGCGAAAGTGGTCGTCACCGCGATCGTGCGGGCGACGTTCCGCTTTCGCGTCGTCGGCGCCGAGAAGGTCCCGCCGAGCGGCGGGCTGATCGTGGCGGCGAACCACATCTCGAACCTCGACCCGCCGCTGCTCGGCATCGCGCTCCCCCGCCCGGTCTCGTACATGGCGAAGAAGGAGCTCTTCGCCATGCCGGTCCTCAAGCAGCTCATCCTCCGCCTGAACGCCTTCCCGGTCGACCGGGAGGCCGGCGGAACCGCCGCGATCCGCGCCGCGTTGCGGATGCTGAAGGAAGGCCGCTGCGTCGGGATCTTCCCGGAAGGCGGCCGCAACGTGACGGGGACCAACGAAGAGAAGGCGGGCGCGGCGTTCCTCGCCGCGGCGTCGGGCGCGCCGGTCGTCCCGGCGGCGATCGTCGGGACCCGGAAGCTCCGCCCGTTCGGCCGGGTCACCGTCGTCTTCGGCGATCCGATGACCCTCCGGCGCGACCGGCAGTCGCAGGGAGCCGACATGGAGAAGAACGCGGGCGAGATCATGCAGCGGATCCGCGCGCTCGAGGAGAGCATCCGGTGATCATCAAGCGGGCGAAGACCCAGGGCTTCTGCTTCGGCGTCGCCATCACGGTCAAGAAGGC
>DATHLL010000046.1:0-8834 GCA_035488195.1 Candidatus Elarobacter sp.
GGGCACAGCACCGGCGCGATCTACATCGCGAAGTGGCTGCGCGCGTGGGACGCGAAATACCCCGACGACCCCGCCCGGTTCGAAATTGCCTACCTCGCGCCGGCCGTTCGGTACGATGTCCTGTCGAAGGCGCTCGAAGTAGCGGGGCAGCATATCGCGGATGGCCGCTTCCGCGTGTTCACGATGAACGGTGCGGAAGAACTGGACAACAGCGAGGGACCGGCGCCAGGGATTCGCCGCGTTCTGTTCCGCCCATCGCTACTCTACGCGATTTCGGGAATCTTCGAGACCGATCTCGACGCACCGCTGGTCGGGATGGCACGGTTTCATGATCCGAACCCGCCATTTCCCTCGCCTGGCACATATCCTATCCAATCGTCGCTAGCGCCAGTGGACGCTATTCCCGTGGTCGACCGCTGGCTACGGAATCATGCGGTCAAAACGGCGTTCGTCTTGTCGCCCACGCCCGACGACGCGCCGCTAGGCGTTACTTCGGGCTCATGTCTGCACGGAGATTTCGTCTGGGATGAGCAGACGATCGACAGTCTCAAGGCGCTCACGAGCGGCGAAGGCTGGGACGCGGTACCAAAGCCCGGCACCGGCACGTGTTCGGAGACTCGCGACAAGAAGGGACGCAAAATCTCGAACAAGTCGGTGCAGGCGCTCGGCCGCCGGATGTCACCGGATGCGCCCGAAGCGGCAATCAAGGCAAATCCCCCACGATAGTGGGCTGTTCCCGGCCCGGCACCTTAAGGGACTTTGCTGACCTTTAGGCACAAGCCAATAGACGCCATGACTTTCAGTACCGTGGCGAATTCCGGGTTGCCATCGGTCGCTAGCGCACGATAGAGACTTTCGCGAGCCAACCCCGTGTCTTGGGCGACTTGAGTCATACCGCGGGATTTGGCAATATGGCCGAGCGCACTAAGCGCGCATGCAGCTTCACCAGTCGCAAGCGCCGCATTGATTTCGGCGGTTAGAGCATCCTCACTCTTCACCCCGGACGGGTCATCTATTCTGCTTTCTAGCCCAATGCGATCAAACAGAGTTGCGCGCTGCGCCGGCGCTTCCTTGAAATCTATCCATTCGTCGGCTGTCGCGCGGGCGTGCAGATCACGGAGAAGCTCAACGCCGCACACAGAAATAAAACTCTGCCAGTCGTCCGTAGTCTTGAAATTAATAGTCTGGCCTTCGGGTACGCTATAAAGTACGGCGATCTTGCCTGCTCGCACGAGCCGGAGAACGTTCAATACTGTTCCAATGCTCTTACCATCCCAGACCATGAGGCCAAAGTCTGCCTCGCGCGCCATCTCACGATCTTTCGCAGCATAGTATTCAAAGCCCGTTGAGCTTTTTGGCGTCAGGACAGGATGCATCTTCCATTGGCCGATATTGTTGCGAGACGCTTTCCCAGAGCAGAAGACCGTGACATTGTTATACGCCGCCTCGTGAAGATACTTCTGCACAGCCTTGTCTGCACCGTTGGCGTCACCGACGACGACTCTATGTCGACTCGTGATAACATTATCGAGTCGTTTCTTCACTTCATTTGGCAAACGAGAGACGCGGCGGGATCCACCGATGAAAACGGTGCTCATCGATTGCTCCGTGTACGTGTGACCGTGAACGCGTAGACGTTCTTGGCTCCTCCGTGCTCCAAAAGAACGTTGGTGATTGCATTCAGCGTTGCGCCTGAACGGAACAAGTCATCAAATAACAGAACGTTCTTCTCGGTCGTGTGCATTGCGTCGACTGCGTGGAGTCCTAACAAAGCCTTCTCCCTCTCGGCGAAATCTTCGATCGCTTTTAGTTGCGTGGTAGGCCGAGTGGTCGTGACACAACGAACTACGGGCAACCCGATTGCCGCACCGAGCCCATTTGCCAGCAAAAGCACCGGTTGAACCGAACGATATGTCGAGGCGGGCACGGGCACGATCAAATCGAACTTTGCCCGTTCGGGCCTAAGGAAATCAGCGGCGGTCGCTATAATTTCACGAGCGGCACTCTGATCGTTCTTATATTTTAGACGATTGAGCAACCCGCCCAGCTCTGTATAACTATTGTCGAACTTATTATGACCGTATTCATCGACGCCAAGATACGTGCTACCCGTGGTGTGCAAATCGAGCGCATAGCCTGAGCGCCAATTTCCTGTGATCTTTTGAGGATTACTGGCTGCCACCGCAAACGTCCGTAAGAATGGTTAGGGCGAAAATTGTAACCGATAGGTCACAAGAATTGCAAGCGCCTCTTCCCCCATCCTTCGCCCTGCGCGGGGTAGGCGAGCTTGCTCGCCTACCCCGCGCAGGGCCATCTTAGCTTCTATACCGCAAGAACGCCGGGACTTCGATGTCGTCCATGTTCACCGGCGAGACTTTGTCGAACTCGACCGGTGCGCCGAGCGATGCGGCGGTGGTTTGCGTGCGGTGCGGACGGGCGCCGAAGCCGGCGGCGAGGACGGTGACGCGGACTTTGCCCTGGAGATTCGGGTCGACCGAGGCGCCGAAGATGATCTGCGCTTCGGAATCGACCGCGCGGGCGATCATCTCGGCCGCTTCGTTCACCTCGTACATCGAGAGATCGAGGCCGCCGGTGATGTTGAAGATCACGCCGCGCGCGCCTTCGATCGTCGTCTCGAGCAGCGGCGAGGCGATCGCCTTCTGCGCGGCGTCGGCGGCGCGGTGCTCGCCCGAGCCTTCGCCGATCCCCATCATCGCGGAGCCCGCGTCGGTCATGATCGTCTTCACGTCGGCGAAGTCGAGGTTGATCAGGCCGGGCTGCGTGATCAGGTCGCTGATCCCTTGGATCCCTTGGCGCAGCACGTCGTCGGCGTACGCGAACGCTTCGTTGAGCGGCGTGCGCTTCTCGATGATCTGCAGGATCCGCTCGTTCGGGATCGTGATCAGCGTGTCGACCTTCGACTCCAGATCGGCGATCCCGCGCTCGGCGGCCTGCATCCGCTTGCGGCCCTCGAACGCGAACGGCTTCGTCACCACGGCGACGGTCAGCGCGCCGGACTCGCGCGCGAGCTCCGCGACGACGGGCGCAGCGCCGGTCCCGGTGCCGCCGCCCATCCCGGCGGTGATGAACACCAGATCGGCGCCGTCGAGGATCATCGCGAGGTCCTCGCGCGACTCGTCGGCCGCCTCGCGCCCGATGTTCGGGTTCGCGCCGGCGCCGAGGCCGCGCGTCAGCCCGGCGCCGATCTGCACCGTGCTGTTCGTCTTGGAGTTGCGCAGCGCTTGAACGTCGGTGTTGATCGCGAAGAAGTCGACGCCGGAAAGCCCCGCGTCGATCATGCGGTTCACCGCGTTGCAGCCGCCGCCGCCGAGCCCGATCACCTTGATCGTCGCCGCGTGCTCGGGCACGAACCGTTTCGCATCAGCCATGTTTCTCTGTTCCTCTTCCGGGAAGAGCGGGAGCAACGATCAATTCCAGAGGGACTTGAACCAGGTCGTGAACTTGGCGAAGGCACCGCCGCCGCCGTGGCCGTTGAGATGCGGCGCGAGCTCGCCGCGAGGACCGAAGAGCACCAGACCGACCGCCGTCGAGTACTCCGGCTGCTTCACGGCGTCGGTCAATCCGGCGACGGTCGACGGAACGCCGATGCGGACCGGCAGTCCGAACACCTCGGCCGCCGTCGTCTCGATCCCGCGCAGGTGCGCGCCGCCGCCGGTCAGGACGACCTCGCTGAGCACCTGGTCGCGCGGGATCCGCTCGACGATGTTCGCCTTCGCGAGCCGGAAGATCTCGAGCACGCGCGGGACGACGATCCCGCGCAGTTGCGACGAGGTGACCTCGCGGGTGCTGCGGCCGTCGAGCGTCTTGACGTGGAACGTCTGATCGGCTTCGTCGGCGCGCACGAGCCCGGAACCGTACGTGCGCTTCACGTTCTCGGCTTCCGCGAACGTCGTCTTCAAGCCGAGCGCGATGTCGTTGGTGAGGATGTTGCCGCCGACCGGGATCGTCGCGCTGTGCAGCACGCCGCCATCGGCGTACACCGCGATGTCGGTCGTGCCGCCGCCGATGTCGAGCAGCACGACGCCGACCTGTTTCTCTTCGGGCAGCAGCGTCGCGGCCGACGAGGCGAGCGGCTCGAACACGATCCCGGCCGGCTCGAGCCCCGCGCGGTGCACGCACTTGAGGACGTTCGAGATGAAGCTCTGCCCGCCGGTGACGATGTGCGTGTCGACCTCGAGGCGGCCGCCGCTCATCCCGACCGGATCGCTCACGCCGTCCTGGCCGTCGATCGTGTAGTGGCGCGGGAGCGAGTGGATGATCTGGCGGTCGGCGGCGAGGTTGATGATCTTCGAGGCGTCGACGACGCGCTTGACGTCGTTGGTGATGACCTCGCGGTCCTCGCCGGTCACCGCGACGACGCCGCGGTTGTTCGTCGACTGCATGTGCTCGCCGGTGACGCCGACGTAGACGTGCGAGACGTGCACGCCCGCCATCCGCTCGGCCTTCTCGGTCGCGGCCTCGATCGCGTGGACGGTCGCCTCGAGGTCGGTCACGACGCCCTTGCGCATCCCGGTCGACGGCGCTTCGCCGACCCCGATGATCTCGAGCCCGTCGGGACCGGACGCGGCGACGACGGCACACGTCTTTGTCGTGCCGATGTCCAGGCCGGCGATCGTCTCGCCCCTAGCCATCCGTCCTCGCCTTCACTTGCACCACCACATATTGTGGTTCGGCTTGGAATCACCTACCACATCGTCCACAGCCGCCCCACCGATTCCATCCACAGCGGCGGAGGATAACTAGCGGTACTCGACGATCGGGGTCGCCGGGGCGCGCAGGTCGATCGCCCGGACGACGCGCCTAGTCCCGATCCCGGCCCGGACCGGCGGGACCAGGGCCGCTTTCTTCGCCAGATCGGCATCGTCGCCGAAGCGGAGGGTGACGCCCGTGACGTCCACGGCCTCGAGGCCGCCCCAGCGGTCGCGGCCGAGGCTGCGGACGGCGAGGTCCGCGTCGGCGAGAATCTTCGCGTCGGCCAGGAGCCGGCCGACGCCGGGGTCGGCGACCGTCGCACCGGGGGCGGGGAAGCGGGCGGCGCCCGTGTCGATCCGTGCCGCGGCCGGGGTCGCGCAGCCGGTCTGGAGGACGCGGTGGGTCGCGTCGATGGTGACCTCGTCCGCGCCGGCGCGCAGGCACGCGGTCGGGCGGCGGACGGTCGCGGCGAGCTCGACGAACGGCTTCGGGAACTGGCCGCGGTGGACGCTCGCGCGGTCGACGTACGGGATCGCCTCGATGCGCCGCGCGATCGCGCGCGGATCGAGCAGCCAGACGTTCGCGCCCGGCGCGATCGCGGCGGCCCGCCGGACGTCCTCGCGCGAGACCGGCGAGGCGAGCGGGACGTCGACGCCGATCCGCGTGACGCGGAACCACGGCGACTGCGCGAGCCAGACGCCGCCCCAGACCGCGAGCCCGAGCAGGATCACCGCGAAGAACCAGAACGGCCGCACGCGCGCGGCGAGCGAGGGTTTGCGGCGCCGTGCCGGCGTGCGCGGGCGCGCGGCGCTGCGCGCTTGCGTCTTCATCGCAGCACGTACTTCTCGATCGCCTCGGCGACGCCGTCGTGCGCGACGTCGGCGACGACGTGATCGGCGCGCGCGAGCAGCTCCGGCGGACCGGAACCCATCGCGACGCCGATCGCGGCCGCGTCGAGCAGCGGAACGTCGTTCCACGCATCGCCGACGGCGAGCGTCTCGCCGAGCGAGACGCCGTGCCGCTCCGCGACGAACGCGAGCGCCTCGCCCTTGTTCACCGCCGGGTCGACGACCTCGACGAAGTCGACGTGGCTGCGGGTCAGGTACGCGCGATCGCCGAGCAGCTCCCGCAGCGCGGCGAGGTTCGCATCGGACTTCTCGGCGTCGTCGACCGTGACGATCTTGATCGTCGGCCGGTCCTTGAATGCCTCGCGCAGCGAAGGCACGACGACCGGCTCGACGCGCGCGAGGTCGGTGTAGCGCTTCGAGAAGCGGTTGATCTGATCGACGTACAGCGTGTCGCCGGCATAGCACTGCGCGTGGACGCCGTGGTCGTGCGCCCACTGCAGCGTGTCGCGCGTGACGTCCTGGTGAACCGGCGTCTCGCGCAGCGTCGCGCCGCTGGTCACGTCGTAGATCGCCGCGCCTTGGTAGCACACCATCGGACCGTCGATCGCGAGCGCCTGCGCGAACGGTCGCGCAGCGGCGAACATGCGGCCGGTCACGATGGTGACGGCGACGCCTTCGGCCCGGGCGCGGGAAACGGCGTCACGGACGCGCGGGCGAAGGATCAGGTCGTCGCCGATCAGCGTTCCGTCGAGATCGAGCGCGACGAGCCGTATGCGCGTCGTGGAGAGCATCGGCTCGGGGGGTTCGACGCCGCTCCTCGGAACTCCGCGAGTCGACGGGGCTCGGGGCGCGTTTCGCCTAACGTGCCGGTGCCGGGCGCTGCGAAAGGACTGAACGTGAACGATCCGCTGCCTCCGGACGAACCCCGGCTCGACTACACGGGCCGGAGCGAGACCGCCATCGACTACGCGTATTACGACATGCCCGGCGGCGCTGCGATCGTGTTGATCGACGCGACCAGCGGCGCGCCCCTCGAGTCGGGCAGTTCGGTGCTGTTCTCGGGCGGATCCGGGAAGAGCTCGTACCTGATCCCGGGCGGCACGCCGGCCGGCACCTACTATCTGGGCGCGATGTCCGCAGCCGGCGACGCGGTCATCGCGCAGACCGTCCCGTTCACGATCGCCCGCGACGGTTAGCGCGGCGAGCCGGAATCGCGCATCCTCGCGGTGCGCGCGTGCGCGGGGAGGCCCTCGAAGTCCGCGAGCGCCGCGAGCGGCCCCGCGTCGGCTTGCATGCGAGCTGCGGAGTTCTGCACGAGCGTCATCGTGCGCAGGTAGTCCGCGGTGTGCAATCCCGACGAAAAGCGGGCGGCGCCGGACGTCGGAAGCGTGTGGTTCGTGCCCGCGAGGTAGTCGCCCGCGGCGACCGGCGTGTCGTCGCCCGCGAAGATTGCGCCGGCGCGGCGGATCTTCGGGATCCAGGCGTCCGGATCGGCGACCATCAGCGAGAGATGCTCGGGTGCGAAGCGCTCGATCACCTCGAGGATCGCGGCGTCGTCGGCGGCGTGGACGAGCCACGCGCGTTCGTCGAGGACGCGGGAGACGATCTCGTCGCGGCCGCTCGCGCGCGCGAACGCGCCGTCGAGCAGCTCCGCGACGCGCGCGAGCAGCGCGCGGTCGCGTGAGACGGCGGCGACCCGCGCGAGCGGATCGTGCTCCGCCTGTGCGACCATCTCGCCGGCGACGAGCTCCGCGCGCGCGCGCTCGCCGGCGACGACGAGCACTTCGGATGGCCCGGCAAGACCGTCGATGCCGCAGGTGCCGAAGACTTGGCGTTTCGCCTCGGTGACGAAGACGTTGCCGGGGCCGACGATCTTGTCGACGGGCGCGATCGTGTGCGTGCCGTACGCGAGCGCGGCGATCGCCTGCGCGCCGCCGACGGCGTACAGCTCGTTCACGCCGGTCAGCGCGCACGCGTAGAGCACCGCGGGATTCACGCGGCCGTCGCGCTGCGGCGGGGTGACGACGACGACGCGGTCGACGCCGGCGACCTTCGCCGGGACGACGGTCATCAGCACCGTCGAGGGAAGCGGCGCGCTCCCGCCCGGAACGTATGCGCCGACCGCGGCGAGCGGGCGAGTGAGGAACGCGTAGCGCGTGCCGTCGTCGGTACGGTAGTCGATCGCTTCGGAAAGCTGGCGCGCGTGGAAGTCGGCGATCCGTTCGCGGGCGAGTTCGAGTCCGGAGGCGATCTCTCCGGGAACCAGCGCGCGCGCCGCGTCGCGCGAGGGGATCGGCACGCGCAGCGTGTCGTGCGACGCGTGCGGGAAGTCCCAGCGCCGCGTGTAGTCGACCAGGGCGTCGTCGCCGCGCACGCGCACATCGTCGAGGATCGCGCGCACGGTATCCACGACCGCCGGCGGCGGATTCCAACCGCCGGCGTACAGGCCGCGGAGTGCGTCGCGGTCGGACGCGGCGGTGATCTTCACGCCGGTACCGAGGCGAGGCGGTCGAGCAGCGCGGTGAGCGCCTCGTACTTCGCGCGGAACCGGACGGGGTTCACGACGAAGCGCGCGGTGCTCTCGGCGATCTCCTCGACCACGACGAGATCGTGCTCGCGCAGCGTCGTCCCGGTCGCGACGAGATCGACGATCAGATCGGCGAGCCCGACCAGCGGCGAGAGCTCGACCGAGCCGTGCAGCGGGATCAGCTCGACCGGCAGATCGCGCTCGGCGAAGAACGATTCGGCCGACCGCGTGAACTTCGTCGCCACGCGCAAGAACGTCGGGAGCGGCGCGCCTTCGTGATACCGGTCGATGCGCCGCCCGGCGACGACGAGCCGGCAGTACCCGAAGCCGAGATCGGCGAGTTCGGCGACGTTGCGGTCGGTCTCCCACAGCACGTCCTTACCGACGATCCCGCAGTCCGCCGATCCGAACTCGACGTACGCCGGCACGTCGACCGGGCGCAAGAACAGCAGCGTCGTCCCGTCGGACGTGCGCACGGTCAGCTTGCGACCGACGTCGCTCGGCACGTCGATCCCGGCCGCGCGCAAGCGCTCCGCGGCGTCGCCGAACAGCGCGCCTTTCGGAACCGCGATCGTGAGCGCGTCGGGCGCCTGCTCCGGCGGTTTAGACACGCACCGTCACCCGGGTCATCGCGCGTCCCAATTCGAGGGAGTCCGCGGCACGGGGAGATCGCCGATCCGCGGGCCGACGCGCAGCTCGCGAACCGTCCCGTTCACCGCGATCACGACGCGCGGGATGCCGTGCGC
>DATHLL010000047.1:0-6976 GCA_035488195.1 Candidatus Elarobacter sp.
TCGCCTGGCTCGTCACCACCGATCACAAGAAGATCGGGATTCTCTACATGCTCACGAGCCTGTCGTTCTTCCTGATCGCCGGGTTCCTCGCCGACGTCATCCGGCTGCAGCTCGCCGCGCCGCAGCAGACGATCGTCGGCCCGCACGAGTACAACCAGGTCTTCACGCTGCACGGCACCGCGATGATCTTCCTGTTCGTCGCGCCGTTCGGGTTCGGGCTCGCGAACTATCTGATCCCGCTGCAGATCGGCGCGCCGGAGATGGCGTTCCCGCGGCTGAACGCGTACTCGTTCTGGCTGTTCCTGCTCGGCGGGCTGACGGTGTTCTCGGGGATCGTGACGCAAGGCGGCGCGGCGTCCGCGGGCTGGACCGCGTTCGCGCCGCTCTCCGACGTGCGCGTCTCGGCCGGCGTCGGCCAGGACCTGTGGATCCTCGGGCTGACGCTGACCAGCATCTCCGGGATCATGACGGCGATCAACTTCCTGGTGACGCCGATCGTGTTCCGCGCGCCGGGGATGGGGATGTGGCGGCTCCCGATCTTCACCTGGGAGATGATCGCGACGGCGCTGCTGATCCTGATGGCGTTCCCGCCGCTGGCGACCGCGTTCGCAATGCTGCTGCTCGACCGCCACGCCGGCGCGCGCTTCTTCGATCCGGGCGGCGGCGGCGACCCGATCCTGTACCAGCACGTCTTCTGGTTCTTCGGGCACCCCGAGGTGTACGTGATGATCCTGCCGTTCTTCGGCGTCATCACCGAAGTCGTCTCGGTGTTCTCCCGCAAGCCGGTGTTCGGCTACACCGGCCTCGTGCTGTCGGCGTTCGGGATCGCGGGGCTCTCGATGGGCGTGTGGGCGCACCACATGTTCACCACCGGCGCGGTCGCGAACCCGTTCTTCTCCGCGCTCTCGTTCCTGATCGCGGTCCCGACCGGGATCAAGTTCTTCAACTGGATCGCGACGATGTGGCGCGGCGCGATCAGCTACGAGACGCCGATGCTCTTCGCGATCGGTTTCATGCTGAACTTCCTGATCGGCGGGATCACCGGCGTCATGGTCGCCTCGCCGCCGCTCGACTATCACGTCGAGGACAGCTATTTCCTGATCGCGCACTTCCACTACACGCTCGGCGGCGGCTCGATGTTCGCGATCTTCGCGGCGCTCTATTTCTGGTTCCCGAAGATCTGGGGCGTGAAGCTCGGCGAGACGCTCGGCCGGATCCACTTCGCGCTGATGTTCCTCGGGTTTAACCTGGCGTTCTTCCCCATGTTCTTCCTCGGGATCATGGGGATGCCGCGGCGCATCTACACCTATCCCGCGCTCCCCGGCTGGGGGCCGCTGAACCTGGCGTCGTCGATCGGCGTCGCGCTGATCACGATCGGGACCGCGGTGCTGGTGTGGAACGTGATCGTCTCGATGCGCAAGAAGGTCCCGCTCCCCGACGATCCGTGGGGCGCGGGGAACTCGCTGGAGTGGGCGACGTCGAGCCCGCCGCCGGAGTTCAACTTCCGCACGCTGCCGCCGATCCGCTCGAAGCGGCCGGCGTTCGACCTGCACCATCCCGAGTTCGCGAAAGACTCGCCGAAGTGACGATCTCGCTGCGGATGTTCCTGTCCTCGATGACGTTCGGGCTGGTCGTCGCAGCGGTCTACTGGCTCACCACGCGGGAGAACGTCGGGACGATCCTGCTCGGGCTCTTCGGCGGCGGGTTCGCGTTCGTGGCGGGATACCTGCGCGTCATCCAGCCGAAGACGCGGCTCGACGGCGACGAGCAGCGCGCGCCCTCCGAACTCGCCGGCGAGACGATCGGCGTCTTCTCGCTCGAGTCGCCGTGGCCGATCATGCTCGCGTGCTGCACCGCCGGGCTGCTGATCGGGGTCGTGCTGCACCCGATGCTCGCCGTCTTCTCGCTGGTCGCCCTCTTCGTGACGCTGTGGCAACTGGTTCGCGAGAGCGTCTGAACGGCACCCCGCCGCGCTGGTACGCGCGCGCAGAGGCGTGGTTCAAGCTGCTCGCCTCGATCGTGCTCGCGTACTTGATCCTCGAGCGCGTGCTGAGCTTCTTGGTCGAGCTCTCCGACGTCACGGTGATCTTGGTCGGCGGCGTCCTGCTCGCGTATCTCGTGCTGCCGCTGGTGCGGCGCCTGAACGAGCGGCTTCCGCTCTGGGCCGCGCTCGCGATCGTCTACGGCGGCGGCGCGCTGATCATCGTCGCGGGGATCTACCTGCTGGTCCCGGTCATGATCGCGCAGGCGCAGGAGCTGGTCGCGTCGCTCCCCGCGATGCGCAAGGTGCTCGACGCGTATCTTTCCACGACGCACAACCCGTTCGTCACGCACTTCCCGCCGGCGCTGCGCGGGTACGCCGCGAAGGTTCCGGAGCAGGTCGGAATCCAGCTCCAGCACTTCTCCGCCTCGTTCACCGCGCGCGTCGTCCCCGCGCTGCTCTCGTTCGCGACGGTCGCCGCGCTCGCGGTGGCGATCCCGGTCGTCTCGATCTACATGCTCGCCGAGTCGACGATGATGAAGCGCTTCGTCGCGCGCATGGTCCCCGCGAAACGGCGCGAGGTCGCGATGGACGTCCTCGCGGACATCGACGGCGTGATCGGCGGCTTCGTGCGCGGTCAGTTGATCGTCGCGGCGGTGATCGGCGCGCTGGCGACGACGGCGCTGCTGATCCTGCACGTCCCCTACGCGGTGCTGATCGGCGTCTGGGCCGGCGTCGCCGACGTCGTCCCGTACGTCGGCCCGTTCGCCGGTGCGATCCCCGCCGCGCTGGTCGCGCTGTTCACGAACGGCACGGTCAACGCGATCGAGGTCGTCGCCGCGTTCACCGCGATCAATCAGTTCGAGGGCCACCTGCTCGGCCCGCGCATCGTCGGCAGCACCGTCAAGGTGACGCCGCTCGCCGTGATCTTCGCGCTCCTGATCGGCGCGCACGTCTTCGGCTTCCTCGGCCTCATCATCGCCGTCCCGGTCGCCGGCATCGTCCGCGTGATCCTGGTCCGCCTCTTCCCCGACGACGAGATCACCAACGCCGAGATCCGCCCCGGCCTCACCCAGATGCCCCAAGTCGAAGTCGACCCCGAAGCGACCGAAGCGTAGGAGCCGTTCGCACCCGCTCATTGCCCTTCCGGACGTCATGGCCTTCGATGAACGCGCTGCGAAGGCGGAACGCCTTCCGGTGGCGCACTCGTTCCTCCGGTGATGGAACGTATGTACTCAGGAACGGCGCTCGGGGTCGGAAGCTACGCCCTCCGCGACGCGGCGATGCTGCTGCACCTGCCGTACGGCAAACTGCGGCGGTGGGCGGCTGGCTACTGGTATTCGGCTGCGGATGAAGAGCGCTTCTCGGAGCCGGTCGTTCCAGGCGAGGTGGACGAGCTTGACGAGCGTGTCCTGTCGTTCTTCGAGCTGATGGAGCTCTTCGTCATCGGTTTCTTTCGCCGGCAGGGTGTCTCCATGCCCGTGATTCGAGCGGCGCGCGCGGCGGCGCAGGCGCTGTTCGATACCGAGTATCCGTTCGCAACGGAACGTCTCAATACAGACGGCCGGGGTATCTTCACCGATCTACTCGTCGGGGAGGTTCCGGAGAACCGCCTCAAGCTGGAGCTGTCGAAGGGTCAGATCGCCTTCACTGAGGTGGTCGAACCTTTCTTCCGGAAGAACGTCGACTACGAGAACGGCTTCGCATCGACTTATTGGCCGTTGGGCCGCGCAAGGCCCGTCTTGCTCGACGCCCGCCGGTCGTTCGGCCGCCCGACCCTCGTCCGCACGGGGACGCCAACATTCGCGCTGTACGCGATGCACAAAGGCGGCGAAGACCACGACCGTATTGCTGCGTGGTATTCCGTCACGCGTGACGAGCTGGAGACGGCAATCGAATACGAAGAGAGCCTACGCGTCGCCGCGTGACGTTCTTCTTCGACAATACGTTTCCGCCGCAGCTTGTCAAGATACTGGTCATCCTCGGGGTGGATGCGCATCATCTACAGGACGACTTCCCGCCCGACACGCTGGACGTCGACTGGATCCCCGAAGTCGGCAAAAAGGGCTGGGTCGTTGTCACCGGCGACCGGCGAATCTCGAAGAAACCGCCCGAACGAAAAGCGCTGCAGGAAGCGAACGTGATTGCCGTGTTCATGTCGAAGGGCTTCACCAGCAAGAAGATCTTCGATATCGTCGCTTCATTCGTCAAGTGGTGGCCGGAGATCGAATATGCCGTCTCTCGAGTGAAGCCGGGAACGTCGCTCGAAGTCGGAGTGAACGGAAAGGTAGAAGTGATCGGCTGACCATTACGACGTGATGCGGCGCGCTCCGCTGTAGACGTTCCAGCGGCCGGTGCGGACGAAGCCGGCGAGGGTGAGGTCGAAGGCGTTCGCGAGCTCGACGGCAAGGCTGCTGGGCGCGGAGACCGAGGCGACGATCGGGATGCGGGCGGCGATCGCTTTCTGCGCGATCTCGTAGCCGCAGCGGCCGCTCACGACCAGCGCGCAGCGCGTCGGGTCGACGTTCCCGCGGAGCGCGATGAAGCCGGCGATCTTGTCGACCGCGTTGTGGCGGCCGACGTCCTCGCGCACCGCGAGCGGCGTGCCGTCGAGCGCGAACAGCGCCGCGGCGTGCAGGCCGCCGGTCGCGTCGAAGACGTTCTGGCGCAGGCGCATCCGCTCGGGGAGCTCGGCCAGCAGCGCGCCGTCGATGCGAGCGCCGTCGTCGAGCGCATGCAGGCCGCGGGCGCGCAGCAGCTCGATCCCGGCGGTGCCGCAGACGCCGCACGCGCTCGAGATCGTGAAGTGGCGCTCGAGCAGCGTGCTCGCCTCGACGTGCGCGTGGACGTCGACGGTCACCACGTTGCCGCGCTCGTCGGCGGCGAGCTCCGCGTCGTCGCAGTGGCGGATCGCGCGGATCGCCTCGCGGCTCGGGACGATCCCTTCGCCGAGCACGAACCCGGCCGCGAGCTCGAGGTCCGCGCCCGGCGTGCGCATCGTCACCGCGACACGCCGCGTCTCGCCGCGTGCGCGCAGGCGAATCTCCAGCGGTTCCTCGACGCAGACGCGGTCGACGCGCTCGCGCACGACCCCGTCGCGCCGCGCGACGGTACGAACCTCGACCGACGAGGTGCGCGTCTCGCCCGCGCGAGCGATCACGACGCGCCGAGCCGTTCGCGCTGCGGGCGCACGACGTACTTCGGATCCTTCGCGGACTGCTTTCCGGCCGCGCTCACCGCGAACCGCTCGAACATCCCCGAGACCGCGATGCACGCCGCGGCGGCGCGCGTCGTCACGGTGTTGCGCCCGCCCGCGACCGCCAGCGCGCCGCCGGTCAGGCACAGGAAATCCGAGACGCGCTTGAACGCACCGCCTTTCCCGGTCTTGTACGGCTCGAACAGGAACGGCCCGAGCTTATGCTCCATCGCGCGCTCCGCGATCTGCGTCCCGACCGCGCCGGCGATCATCGTTCGCCGCGCGAGCCCGAACTGCTCGGGCGGCGCGAACAGGCACCCGACAGCGCCCGCCGCACCGACGCCGCTCGCCGCGAACAGGAACGGCAGCGTCTCGTAGGCTTCGTGCCACACCGGCGTCGCGGTGTCCGAGATCAGCACCGCGGTGTACACGGTGAGCCCCGGCCCGAGCAGCGCCGTCACGACCTCCAGCGCGCGCGACGTCCGTTCCCAGCCCAGCAGCTCCGCGACCGTCGAAGCGGTCACCGCGCCGCCGAAACCCGACAAGATCCACGAGCCCACGTTCATCGGCGAGGTCGGCTTGAACACGCGCAGCATCAGGTGAAAGCGCTGCGGGACGCCGAGGTCCGCGATCAGCAGCACCGGCGCGATCAGCGCGCCGGCGAGCGCCGCGCGCTTCAGCACGACGGCCAGCTCGTTGTCGCCGCGCGCGCGGGCGGCGACGCACTGCACCGATGCCGCGCCGGCCATCCCGCCGATCCAGAAGTACCACGGGATGAACGGCTTCCAGACGTGGGGCTTGACGATCGGCCGCCCGTAGTACGAGTCGTTCACCGGCGCGCCCCCAGCGCGGCCAGCACCGTCACGCCGGCGAGCGCGAGCGCCGCCTGCCCGGCGACGCGCCACATCGCCGGCAGATCGCGCGTCGTGTCGACCGGGTCGGGCGGAAGACCGTAGACCTCCGGCTTGTCCAGCAGGAGAAAGAACGCGCCGGCGCCGCCGATCCCGTCGTCTTCACCACGCAAGTACAGGCTCGCGTCGCGGAAGTGCGCGTTCGCGCGGACCTGCTCGAGCCGCGCGTCCGCGCGCCGCCGCAGCTCGTCGAGGTCGCCGTACTGGATCGACTCGGTCGGACACGCCTTCGCGCAGGCCGGCGTCTCGCCGTCCCTCAGGCGGTCGTAGCACAGCGTGCACTTCCCGGCGTGGCCGTCGGTCTCGCGCTTCGCGATCACGCCGAACGGACAGGCGGGGACGCAGTAGCCGCACCCGTTGCAGATGTCCTCCTGCACGACGACGGTCCCGAACTCCGTGCGCAGCAGCGAACCGGTCGGGCACACGTCCAGACACGCCGCGTGCGTGCAGTGCTTGCAGACGTCCGACTCCATCAGCCAGCGCCCGGCCTGCTCGCGCACCACCTCGCCGCCGCTCGCCGCGTCGGCCCGGCCGTCGCGGATCTGCTCGACGAACGCGACGTGCCGCCAGGTCAGCCCGTTGAGCTCGCCGGTGTTGTCGTACGACTGCGCGGTGAACGTCAGCCCATCGTCGGGGAGCTGGTTCCACTCCTTGCACGCGACCTCGCACGCCTTGCAGCCGATGCACAGCGTCGTGTCGGTGAAGAACCCCTTGCGCGGCTGCTGCTCCTCGTACGTCGCACTTTCGCGCGCGGCAGCGGTCGCCTCGAACAGCTCCATCACTCCTCCACCGGCAGCCCGGCGCGCCGCCGGTAGTCGTTCACGAGCGCGGTGAGCTCTTTGCCGCGCGGCCGGCGCCCGGCGCGCACGTCGCACGTCGCCGCCTTCG
>DATHLL010000048.1:0-2144 GCA_035488195.1 Candidatus Elarobacter sp.
TCGACGAAGTCGGGGTACTCGCTTTTTGCGTATTTGTCGTCGGACGGCCATTCGGGGATGCGGTCGTCCCAGGGCGTCGCTTCGCGTTCCGGTAGCGTGACTTCGGGTTCGACGCCGGACTTGTGCAGGGTCACCAGGGTCTCGACGTGGCCGGTTTGCGGGAACATGTCGAACGGCTGCACCACGCCGAGCGAGTAGCCGCGCTTCGCGAGGTAGTTGAGGTCGCGGGCGAGGGTGGCGGGGTTGCACGAGAGGTACCAGACGTTCGGGACGCCGGCGGACGCGATCGCGTCGAGCGTCGGTTCGTCGCTGCCTTTGCGCGGCGGGTCGAGGAAGACGATCGCCGCATCTTGGAGCGCCTGTTTGCCGTCCTTGTTCGCGACGGCGCCTTCGACGCGGCCCTCGACGAAGCGCACGCGGTCTTCCACCTTGTTGAGCGCGGCGTTCTCGCGCGCCTCGCGCACCGCGGCCGGGTTCTCCTCGATGCCGACGACGCGCGCGCCGCGCGAGGCGAAGAAGATCGCGAAGGTTCCGGCGCCGCAGTACAGGTCGACCACGGTGCGGTCGGGGGCGAGGCCGGGCTCGAGGAAGTGGAAGATCCGCCCGACCATCTCGCTGTTCACCTGGAAGAACGACGCCGGCGAGACGCGGTAGCGCACGCCCTCGATCGTCTCCTCCATCTCGCGCTTGCCCCAGACGTACTGCATCTTCCGCCCGAGCACCGCGTTCGCGGTGCGCGGCTCGAACGAGTTCGAGATCCCGACCAGCCCGCGGATCCGGCGCGCGACCGACGGCGCCGACTCGCGGATCTCCGGCGACGAACGATCGGTCGTCAGCGAGAGCACCGCCTGCCCGGACGCCGCGCCGGCGCGCACGATCGCGTGCTTCGCGCGGGCGAACGCCTCCTTCGAGTCCTTCGCGCGCGCCGATTCGTACAGGCCGCCGATCGCGGCGTCGAGCTGCGGCAGCACCACCGGGCACGAGTCGATCCGCACCAGCGCGTGCGAGCGCGCCTGGTAGAACCCGAACGACGTCTCGCCGCCGCGGTTGTCGACGACCAGCGCCATCTTGTTCCGGTAGTTGCGCGGGTGCATCATCCCGACCGGGCGGCGCACGCTCACGTTCGTGAAGCCGCCGATCCGGCGCAGCGCGTTGCGGACGATCTGCTCCTTCCACGCGAGCTGCGCCGGGTACGCGAGGTGCTGGACCTGGCAGCCGCCGCACGTGCCGAACACCGGGCAGAACGGCTTCGCGCGCATCCCCGACTGGAACTCGTACGCGACGACGTCGCCGACCGCGTACTTCGGCTTGACCTGCGTGACGCGCACTTTCGCGCGCTCGCCGGGGAGCGGGCCGGTGACGAAGACGACGAGGCCGTTGATCCGGCCGACCGCCTGCCCGTTCGCGAGCAGGTCGGTGAACCGAACGCTCGCGACCACACCCCGAGCGAGGCCGCTCAGGACTGTTTCTTCTCGTCGAGGGTCTTGATCAGGCGGTTCGCCTCGTCGATGAGGGACTGGATCCGTTCGGCGGTCTCGTCGCTCGCCGGCGCGGCGTCGCCCCGCATCGCCATCCGCACGACCACCAGGCCGACGGCGGCCGACGCCCCGGCGAGCCCGAGGCCGATCCCCACCCACATGAGCGTACGGCCGAGCGGGAACGCGCGGCGCGCCTGCCCGGCGGCGCCGTTCTCGGTGGTCTGGGTGCTCGTCTCTTGGGTCACGTCGAGGGCGATTCGCTGAGACGGGTCGGATTCCGGCTCGCGGTCAGGCGACGGCGGGTTCGACTTCCGTCGCGTCGAGCTCGCGCTTCTCCGAGCCGGAGATGATCTTCGCGAGGTCGAGGAGGATGATCAGGCGGTCCTCGATCTTGCCGACGCCGCGGATGTACTCCGTGTCGACGCCGGTGATCATCTCGGGCGCGTCCTCGATCTGGTCGGTCGCGAGGCGCAGCACCTCGGAGACCGAGTCGACGACCATCCCGACGCGCTTCGCGCCGATCTCCGTCACGACGATCCGCGTGCTCTTCGTGTGCTCGGCGCGCGGCATCCCGAAGCGCGTGCGCAGGTCGATGATCGGGATCAGCTGCCCGCGCAGGTTGATCACGCCTTCCATGAACTGCGGCGCGCGCGGGACGTGCGTCAC
>DATHLL010000049.1:0-2401 GCA_035488195.1 Candidatus Elarobacter sp.
CGCGCCGTGCTGCAGCAGCGCGTCGGTGAACCCGCCGGTCGACGCGCCGACGTCGAGCGCCTCCGTCCCGGTCACGTCGAGCGCGAACGCGCGCAGCGCGCCTTCGAGCTTCTCGCCGCCGCGGCCGACGTAGCGCGGGCTTTCCGTGACGACGACGCGCGCGCCGTCGGCGACGGTGGCGCCGGGTTTCGTCGCGGGGGCGTCGTCGACGCGCACCTTGCCGGCGAGGATCAGCGCGCGCGCGTGCGACTTCGTGGTGCGGATCAGCTCCGCGACGGCGGCGTCGAGGCGCGGCCGCTCGCGCCGCGCGAGCGCACCGGCCCGGACGTCAGATCTCGATCTCGTCGTCATCCAGCGCGTCCTCGATCGGACGCGACGGCGCGGGCGGCGCGTTCACCGCGTCGATCGCCTGCTGCGCGGTCTTCAGCAAGACCTCGCAGCGCGTGACCAGCTCGCGGCCCTCTTTGTAGAGCAGCACCGCGCGCTCGAGATCCGGCTCTTCGGTCTCGAGCGAGCGCACGATCTGCTCCAAGCGCTGGAGCGAGTTCTCAAAAGAGGCTGATCTGTCGTCCGCCATGCGTCCCTTCGCGTTCGACGCGCGCCGTGAGGCTTCCGCGAGCCAGCCGCGCCCGGATCAGCGATCCCGGCGGGACCAGCCCCGCGTCCGTCAGCGGTCGCCCGTCCTCCGCCTCCACGATCGCATATCCGCGTTGCAGGATCGCGTCCGGATCGTGTCCGGACAGAGACGCCCGCGTCACCTCGAAGCTCGCGACGCGCCGCTCGATGAAGCGCCGCATCGCCGCGTCGAGCCGTTCCGCGCGCCGCCCGCACGCGACCATCTCGCGCGCGATCCGCTGCATCGGGTCGGCGAGGCGCAGCCGCGCCGCGTCCTGCGCGACGCGCTCGGCGCGCCGCGCGACGATCGCCGCGCCGCCGCGTTCGAGCCGTTCGCGGAGCTGCTCGAAGCGCCCGCGCCGCTGCGCGAGCCGCTCCGCCGGCGCGGCCTTCGCCAGCCGGCGTTCCAGCGCGATCAGCGCGCTCTCGCCGGCACGGACGCGCTCGCGCGCGGCCGCGACGAGATGCCGCGCGGCGACGTCGACGTTCTGGCGGCGCGCGGCGACCGCGCGGTCGACGTCGCGCGCGAGCGTGCGCCGGCGCTCGGCGACCAGCGCCAGCAGCTCGTCGCGCCGCGGCAAGATCGTCTGGGCCGCCGCCGACGGCGTCGCGGCGCGGTGGTCGGCGACGAAGTCGGTCAGCGGCGCGTCGGCCTCGTGGCCGATCGCCGAGACCGTCGGGTGCCGCGCCGCGGCGAGCGCGCGGACGACGCGCTCCTCGCTGAACGCGAAGAGGTCCTCGAACGAGCCGCCGCCGCGCGCGACGACGATCAGGTCGACGTCCATCGCCGAGGCGCGCGCGATCGCGCGCGCGATCTCGGGCGCGGCGCGCTCGCCCTGCACCGGCGTCGGGACGACGATCACCTCGACGTGCGGCGCGCGCGCCGCCGCCTGCGTACGAAAGTCGCGCGCGCCGTCGGCCGCCTGGAAGTCACCAGCGCGACGCGGAACGGAAAGCGCGGCAGCGGCCGCTTGCGCTCCGGCGCGAACAGCCCTTCGGCGGTGAGCCGCGCCTTGAGCGCCTCGTAGCGCCGGTGCAGCGCGCCGGCGCCGCCCTCGGCGACGACGTCGAGGACGCGGAGCTGATAGCGCGACGCCTTCGCGTAGGTGACGACGCTGCCGTACGCGACGATCTCGTCGCCGTTCGCGAGCTGCGGGAACGTCGCGGCCGCCTCGCTGAACGCGACGCAGTTGAGCAGCGCGTCGCGGTCCTTCAGGTCGAAGTAGGTGTTCCCGTTCGACTGCGCGCGCAGGTTCGAGATCTCGCCGCGGACGCCGAGCCGCGCGAACGCGCGCTCGCGCGAGAACAAGCCCGCGATGTAGTTCGCGAGCCGCGAGACCGCGACGACGCGCACCTCGGCGCGCTCGCCGGCCGTCATCGCCGCCGCGAGTACGGCGCGGGCGAAGCGTCGTCGACCGTCCCGCAGGTCCGCTCGGGCTCGGTGCCCGTGAGGAACACCTCGTCCTTGCCGGTCCCGCAGAGCCGGACTTTGTGCACCTCGCCGACCGGGAGCGTGAAGTCGTGCGGCTTCACCTTCTCCAGCGCTTTCCTCATGAAGCGCGCCCAGATGCGGGCCGGGATGTTGCCGCCGTACGACTCGTTCATCCGCGTGTAGTCGTCGTTGCCGATCCACACCGCGGCGACCAGATCGGGCGTGTAGCCGACGAACCACGCGTCGCGGAAGCTCGACGTCGTTCCGGTCTTCCCGGCGGCGGGGCGCCCGATCTCCGCGTTCGGATACCCCGTCCCTTCCTTGATCACCGACTCCAGCATCGAGGTCATCACG
>DATHLL010000050.1:0-7624 GCA_035488195.1 Candidatus Elarobacter sp.
ATCCCGTTGGCAACGTCGTCCGGCGACAAAGGATTGGCAGCCGCGCGAAAAAGGACGGCATAGCCGCTGAACGCCTGCTTCCATTCTTCATGTAATGCCTGCCGGTCCGGCGTAAACGCGAGATGTGGCTCTTCCGACACAACGCGCCGCCATGACGCATAGGCGACACATGGTTTATCGAGGACGTAGTAGTCTAGTCCGAGCGCAACGCCGTTGTCGCGAGCCTCATAGTAGTAAAGACCCGTACGGCTTCTCAGCGCATCGAACATCGCTGCAGCGGCAGTCCGCTCATGAACGGCAGCCGCCATCGCACGTCGCGCTTCGTCCGATGAAGCGCGACGCATGAGTTGCTGCGCCGCAGCGAGCGATGGCGGAGGTTCCGCCGTCACTCGCTGCACGTTTCCAGCGAGCGCCGCTATGGCCCCAAGGAGGCCTAGTGCCAGTTGAAGTTTCCGGTCCACTGCGCGTCCGTTGACGTGACGTTGGACGTCTGGAGGCAGCCATCGTCGGTACCGCTACCTCCGTAAGCGCCCGAAACATTGAAGTGGTAGCTTCCACCCGCAGCACCCGCAGCGTAGTAGTCAATCCCGCCGCTTGTGTTAGCAGCAATCTGCGTCGTTGCCACCGTCGTCCCCGAAGGATCGATCAATGCGACATTGACCGCTTGAGGCCCCGAGTTCGTTAGATTGATCGTGATGTCCGCAGGCTTCGAGGTGGGCGGCGTAGTTCCCTGAGCAGTGTAATACGTCGTCGTATCAGGACTCGAGAAATGATTATAGTACCACTTCGGTGCGGGCGGATCATTGTCCGTAGGACATTTCTCCGTGACGGTTTGCCTGATTGATGAGCCGTTCGCCGGAGGGTCTCCGCCGCTGTCGTACATCGCGATCCCCTCGGTTTCATAATTGTATACGGGATATGTGTAGTTTCCGTATTGGGTGACGACCTCGCCATCGTCAGGCACTGAAGCGGCCTGCCAATTCTGAGTTCCGAGTCCTCCGCAATTGTTCGCACCGATCTGCGCGTACATCGTTTGCGTGTATGAGTAATCTGCTCCCGGAAAACTGGCGCCGGAATAGGGCGGGTTCGTCCCATTCGTACACTGACCAAGCGAAGGGTTGTTGATCTGGACTTGAGGCGAACCGCCCGACATAGCGAAATCATAGCCGTCCTGCGCGTACCCGATGCTCGGGTCAGGATTCTGCGCGATGCTAACCATATATTTTAATACGTCTCCAGGGCCATACCAATCATTCTGATTGTTTGCCGGCTCGGAAAGTGTCAACGGGTACGCGTTCTGTCCGTTGAGGCTTATATTCAGGTTGATCAAGGAAGGCGTGATGTAGAACGTCAGGAAGGCCGTCTGACCGCACGACGGGCTCAATGTGTGATTGAAGATTTGCCCTGCCGAATTCGAGCTGACGACAAGATACTCGTCATATTGATTCCGGGATGCACTGTAAACAAGTCCAGCATCCGCTTGATCCCCACCCGAGTTGCTCCACCCGCCCGAATAGATCTGACCGGCATCCCCCGCCGGTCCGACGTAGTTGACCGGTTGATATTGTACCGCCGTGGCATTGCACGGAAGCGATACCTGCGCGAATGCGTAGGTGTATCCGGGATCGGACCACAACCGACGGTATGGCCCGGTAAGCGTCGTTTCGGGCGGATCGCCATAGAGCGGCGCCCTCATTCCCGAGGGGCGCACTCCGTGATCTGCGAGACCCGGCTTCGTCTGGCGCGGCGGGAGGGGCACGACGCGCCCGGCCTCATCATATACAGCGTTTTTACCAGCAACTCGACGGCGAATCGACGTTGTTTTCAAGAGCGCAGACCGGTTCGAATATATACGGCCGCCTGCATCCAGAAAGACGAGGTTCTTTCGGGCAAAGGGAGGCTGTTCGAGCATGGCGGAACGTACGATCTGGCGATCATGCGTCGAAAGGCCCGGATCAATGTTCTTGTCGATGTCGGCATCCGAGACGAACGTCGAAGGATCGCCATTTCCGATCGTAGCGTTCAGCGGATTTCGAGTCGTGGACTTCAACTGTTCGACTTCCGGAGTTATGGACGATCCGGCACTGTGGGAGCACGCGGTTCCTGCGAAGACGATCGCCATGAGGGCACACGAAGCACTGAGAATTCGTCTCGAAGAAGGGACGTACCGCAAAGAAAACTCCATTCGCAAAGAAAGCGAACAGAATATTTGCGGATGGACGACACGTGCTTGTCTGCGACGCTACACCCGAGGCACACCCGTACCTGTATCGCTCTCTCTATTATTCGATCAGCCCCTATGCCAGGCCCTCCCGTCCGGAAAGCGGGCCAGGTCACCTCATGATCGCTTTGAGGCCGCCTTCGAGACCGCGCGGGCGGTGAAGACGTCGGCCATCGCCGTGCGGTACGTCGCCGAGGCGAAGGTGTCGGAACGGGCCGAGACGCCGCGCGCTGCGCCTGCGCAGGCTGCTCGCACCGCGTCCGCGTCGTTGGGGTCGACGCCTTTCAGCGCGCTTTCGACCGCGCCGGCACGGAACGCAGCATCGCCGATCCCGGTGATCGCGATGCGCGCCGAGCCGATCTTGCCGCCGTCCATGCGCAGCACGGCCGCGACGCCGACGACCGCGTAGTGCGACGCCGGGTGATGGTACTTCACGTACGCCGAGCTCGGCGCGACGTCGAACGCGATCTTCGTGAGCACTTCGTTCGGCGCTAGCGCGGTGTCGAACATCCCACGGAAGAAATGGCCGGAGGTCAGCTCGCGCGTGCCGCCTTTGCCGGTCAGCGTGAACGTCGCGTCGAGGGCCTGCAGCACCGCAGGGTAGTCGGCGGACGGGTCGCCGTGCGCCGAGGCGCCGCCGATCGTGCCGCGGTTGCGAACTTGCGGGTCGCCGAGGTCGTTTGCGGCGTCCCAAAGCGCGGGCGCGTTCTTTTTCAGCTCGTCGCTGGCGGCGAGCGCGGCGTGCTTCGTCAGCGCGCCGATCGTCACGCGGCCGCCGCTCACCTCGATCCCGCTGAGCTGCGGGATGTCGGCGATGTCGATGAGGACGCTGGGCGCGGCGAGGCGCAGCTTCATCATCGGGATCAGGCTGTGGCCGCCGGCGAGGAGCTTCGCCTCGTCGCCGTGCTGCTCTAACAGGCCGATCGCCTCGTCGACGCTGCTCGCGCGCACGTAGTCGAACGCTGCAGGGATCATCGCACGCTCCCGTTCGTCGGTTTCGCTTGCATCGCGGCCCAGAGTTTCTCCGGCCGCAGCGGCATGTCGATGTGCACCACGCCGAACGGCGCCAGCGCGTCGATCACCGCGTTCGCCACGGCGGGCGTCGAGCCGATCGTCCCCGCCTCGCCGATCCCCTTGATCCCGAGCGGGTTCACCGTCGTCGGCGTCACCGTGTGGTCGAGCTCGTAGTGCGGGACCTGCTCGGCGTGCGGGATCGCGTAGTCCATCAGCGTCCCGGTCAAGAGCTGGCCGCGCTCGTCGTAGACGACCTCCTCGAAGAGCGCCTGCGCGAGCCCTTGCGCGATCCCGCCGTGCACCTGGCCCTCGGCGATCATCGGGTTCAAGAGCCGGCCGCAGTCGTCGACGGCGAGGTATTTCACGACCTTCACCTCGCCGGTCTGCGCGTCGACCTCGACGACGCAGACGTGCGTCCCGAACGGGAAGACGAAGTTCGGCGGCTCGAACCGCCGCGTCGCGTCCAACCCCGGTTCCAATCCCGGCGGCAGCTTGTCGCCCATGAACGCGAGGAAGCCGGCTTCGGCCGTCGTCATCGACTTCGACGGATCGCCCTTCACCTGGATCTTGCCGTCGCGGTACTCCAGGTCGTCGGGGTTCGCTTCCCACTGGTGCGCGGCGATCTTGACCGCTTTCGCCTGGATCGACTCGATCGCGAGCTTCAGCGCCGCGCCGCCGACCGCGGTGCCGCGCGAGCCGAACGTGCCGACGCCGTACTGCACCTTGTCGGTGTCGCCGTGGACGACGGTCACCTGGTCGATCGGGACACCGAGCTCGTCCGCGACGATCTGCGCGAACGTCGTCTCCTCACCTTGCCCGTGCGGCGAGACGCCGGTGAGCACCGTGATGCTGCCGGTCGGCTCGACGCGGATCGTCGCGGAGTCCCAGCCCGCCGCCGGCATCGCCGCCGACGGGCCCATCCCGCAGACCTCGACGTAGGTCGAGATCCCGATGCCGAGATAGCGCCCTTGCTTCCGCAGTTCTTCCTGCTGTTTGCGCAGGCCCGCGTAGTCGACCGCGGCGAGCGCCTTGTCCATCGTCGTCTCGTAGTCGCCTGAGTCGTACGTGAGGCCGGTCGCGGTCGTGTGCGGGAACGCGCTCGCCGCGATGAAGTTGCGGCGGCGGACTTCGACCGGATCGAGCTTCAGCCGCTGCGCGACCATGTCGATCGCGCGCTCGACGAAGAACGTCGCCTCCGGGCGCCCCGCGCCGCGGTACGCGTCGGTCGACATCGTATTGGTGAAGACGCCGACCACCTCGGCCTGGATGTTCTCGAACTTGTAGCAGCCGTGCGCCATCAGCACCGTGAGCGTCGGGATCACCGGCGTGAGGAGCTGGTGGTACGCGCCCATGTTGGCGTGGATCTTCAGCTTCATCCCGGTGATCGTGCCGTCGTTCTTGGCGGCGATCTCGAGGTCGTCGATCTGGTCGCGGCCGTGGATCATCGCCTGGAAGCACTCCGAGCGCGTCTCGATGTACTTCACGGGGCGCTCGAGCTGCATCGCCAGCCAGCAGATCAGCGCCTCTTCGGCGTAGACGTTGAGCTTCGCGCCGAACCCACCGCCGACTTCGGGCGCGATCGCGCGGATCTTGTTCTCCGGCAGGCCCAGGACGACGGCGAGCTGCGTGCGCAGCAGATGCGGGATCTGCGTCGCCGAGTAGATGGTGAGCTGCTGCATCCCCGCGTCGTAGTTCGCGACCATCGAGCGCGGCTCGATCGGGACCGGCGCGACGCGCTGGTTGACGATGCGCTGCTTGATCGTGACGTCGGCTTCGGCGAACGCCTTGTCGACGTCGCCCGCGGCGAACGGGAACGTGTACGCGACGTTCGTCCCGAGCGACTCGTGCACGAACGGCGCGCCCGCGGCGGCTTTCTCCATGTCGATCACCGCCGGGAGCTCGTCGTACTCGACGACGATGTTCTCGGCGGCGTCGCGCGCCCGGTACGGCGAGTCGGCGACGACGACCGCGATCGGCTCGCCGACGAAGCGCACCTCGTCGAGCGCGAGGATGTAGTGCGGCGGCGTCTTGAGGTCGGCCATCTTGTGTGCGACCGGGAGCGAGGACTTCAGCCCGTGCGCATGGTGCAGGTCCTCGCCGGTGTAGACCGCGAGGACGTGCGGGTCGTCCTTGAGCGCCGAGGTGTCGATCCCGGTCAGCTTCGCGTGGCCGTACGGGCTGCGGACGAACGCCGCGTAGACCGTGCCGACTTGGCGCACGTCGTCGACGTACGTCGCGCGGCCGGTGATGAGGCGGGGGTCTTCGCGGCGCCGGATACGCGCGCCGACCATCGTCGTGAACGCCATTACGCTTTCGCCTCCTGGAGCTGCTCGGGAATGATCGCCTCGCCGCTCGGCGGCGGCGCCTCGGCCGGCGGATGGATCGGCATGAGGTCGGCGACGCTGTGCCGCGCCTCGCCGTCGCGCATCGCCTTCCCGGCGGCGCGCACCGCTTTCACGATGTTCTCGTAGCCGGTGCAGCGGCAGAGGTTCCCTTCGAGGCCGGCGCGGATCTCGTCGTCGCTCGGATCGGGGTTGCGGCGCAGCAGATCGACCGCGCTCACGATCATCCCGGTCGTGCAGTAGCCGCACTGCAGCCCGTGCGAGGACCAGAACGCCTCCTGCATCGGGTGCAGCGAGTCGGCGTTCCCGATCCCCTCGATCGTCGTCACCTCGTGGCCGCTCGCCTGCACGGCGAAGACGGTGCAGCTCTTGACCGACGCCCCGTCGAGCAGCACCGTGCACGCGCCGCAGCTCGACGTGTCGCAGCCGATGTGCGTCCCCGTCAGGTTCAGGTAGTCGCGGAGCGCATGCGCCAGGAGCAGGCGCGGCTCGACGTCGAGGCTGGTTCGCTTCCCGTTGACGGTGAGATCGATCTGCATGAAAGCGTCTCCGTGGATAAGCGGGGTCGGGAAGCTACCGACGCGACGCCGGAATCTCCTTGCGGGTTCCAGAACCGTGGCGCGATGCCGCACCCCGTCGACGTGGACGATCTCCGGCAACGGCTCCTGGATGCCGGGTACGTCGCCGACGCCGGGCTGGCGACGGCGCTGGCGTGCGCCGTGAGCCTCGAGCGCGCCGTGCTGCTCGAAGGCGACGCCGGGGTGGGGAAGACCGACGCGGCGCGCGCGCTCGCGAGCGTCTTCGGCGCGCGGCTGCTGCGGCTGCAGTGCTACGAAGGGCTCGATCTCGCGGCGGCGGCGTACGACTGGAACTACGGGAAGCAGCTCCTCGCGATCCGGGCCGCGGAAGCCTCGCACGAGCGGACGCCGGACCTGTACGCCGACGAGTTCCTGATCCGGCGGCCGCTGCTCGCGGCGCTCGGCGCCGAGCGCGAGCGCGGGATCGTGCTGCTGATCGACGAGATCGACCGCGCCGACGACGAGTTCGAGGCGTTTCTGCTGGAGTTTCTCGCCGACTTCGCGATCTCGATCCCGGAGCGCGGGACGGTCGCGGCGGTGCATCCGCCGATCGTCGTGCTGACCTCGAACCGCACGCGCGATCTGCACGACGCGCTGAAGCGGCGGTGCTTCTACCACTGGATCGGGCACCCGTCGGTCGAGCGCGAGATCGAGATCATCCGGTTGCATCTGCCCAGTGTCCCGGCGGCACTCGCCGGTGATGTGGCGCGCGCGTCGGCGGCGTTGCGGGAGCGGGAACTGCGGAAGGCGCCGGGGATCGCGGAGTCGCTGGACTGGGCGCAGACGTTGCGGATCCTCGGGGCGGAGCGGCTCGACGAGGGCGTGTTCGACGCGTCGTTAGGGGCGGTTTTGAAGTATCCCGAGGACGTCGAGTCGGCGCGCGCGTCGCGAGCGGCGATCATCGCTGCGGCGCATCCTTCGACAAGCTCAGGATGACATTGGCGGCTGGGCGCGGCCGGATGACATTCGGGTTGGGCGCGGCGGAGGTGGCGGCGGGGTTCGATCGGGCGTTGCGGGCTCGGGGCGTTGCGGCGGGGACGCGGCGGGCTCGGACGTTTGCGGAGGTGTTGCGCGTGATGCCGCCGCGGTCGGCGGATGCGATGTACTGGCGCGCTCGCGCGGCGATGCTGCCGTCGATCGACGATCTCGATGCGTTTCAGGCGGCGTTTCTGGAGTTCTTCGGGTCGCTGGGGGATGCGGATGCGCTGAGCCGGCTCGTGCGGACCGTGGACGCGCCGGCGCGGCCGGAGTCGCGCGAGGTGCCGAAGCGGGAGTCGGTGCCGCCGGCGCCGTCGGTGCGGCCGGCGGAGGAGCGGCTCGCGGAGCGCGCGCCGACGCAGTGGGTGGTCGCGTCGAGCGAGCACCGGCTCGCCGACAAGGCGTTCGAGGACTTCGGCGAGGACGAGCGCGCCGCGATGCTGCGGATGATCGCGCGGGTGCGGGTCGCGGCCGAGTACCGCGCGTCGCGG
>DATHLL010000051.1:0-13869 GCA_035488195.1 Candidatus Elarobacter sp.
CGACGATCGCGACCACGTCGGCGCCGAACGCCGCCAGCGCGTAGAGATCGCGCGAGACCGGCTTCGTCCACGCGAGCTCGAGATGACCGTCGTTCTCCTTCGCCAGCGGTCCGCCCAAGATCGTCGCGACCAAGAGCCCCATCCCGCCGCTGATGAGGAACAGGGCTCCCCACGCCATGTCGCTCCCCGGCCGATACGTCACCCTCGTGTACGCGACGCCGTGCTCGGTACGCGTCGCGCTGCTCGTGCTTCCCATGACGACGCCGCTGCGCCCGCGCCCCTCGGTTCCGGCCGGCTGCGAGACCTGCAAGTCGAACCCTCCGAAGCGGCGGTCGATCACGGCGTGCACGTGCCGCGGCGGATCGTCGACCACGGTCCGCACCGCGCCGTCCGGCAGCGTCGTGCGCGTGACGTGCGCGGTCGGCGAACGCTCGAACGAGGTCGCGTACGCATCGGGCGCCGTCCCGTTGATGAAATACAGGCGGAAGGCGAGCCCGAGCGCGAGGCAGACGCCGAGGAAGATCGCGGCGATCCGCAGCGCGCGCGCCGCGCGCAGGTATTCGACGAAGTTCGGCATCACGCGGGCTCCACGACGTCCGCGGTCTGCATCGTCGGATCGACCGCGTTGAGGAAGATGTCTTCGAGGTTGAGATCGACGACGCGCACGCCTTGCGCGCCCATCGCGGTCAGCTTCTGAGCGAGCTCGTCGCTGCCGCCGCTCACCGTGAGCCGCAGGATCCGGCCGGTCCGCTCGACGCGCGAGACGCGCGCGTCGGAGGCGACCCCGTTCAGCGCGATCGCCTCGGACGGGAAGACGCCCTCGACGATCTTCACGCCGGCCTTGAGATCGTCGACCGCGCCGGCGAGCGCGACCTTGCCGCCCTTGAGCACCGCGATGTGGTCGGCGGTGCGCTCGACCTGACCGATCTGGTGCGAGGAGAACACGACCGTCTTCCCGCTCGCCGCCGCGTCGATGATCAGCTTGAGCACCGCGCGCTGGTTCAGCGGGTCGAGCCCGCTGGTCGGCTCGTCGAGGATCAGGATCTCCGGGTCGATCGCGAACGCGAGCACGACCGAGAGCGCGGTCCGCATCCCTTTCGAGAGACTGCGCACGCGCTTGCGCGGATCGAGCGAGAACAGCTCCATCAGCTCGGCGGCGCGCTTCGCGTCGAAGCGCGCGAACGTGCGCCGCTGCATGTCGAGGTGCTCGCGCGCCCGCATCCAGTCGTAGAGCGCGCTGCGCTCGGCGACGTACGCGATCCGCTGGAACGCCTCGCGGGTGAGCGGCTTGCCGTCGAAGAGCGTCGTCCCCGACGTCGGCGCCGCAAGCCCGAGCATGCACTTGAACGTGGTCGTCTTCCCGGCGCCGTTCGGGCCGAGCAGCCCGAACACCGAACCGCTCGGCACGTCGATGGTGACGTCGTCGACCGCGGTGAAGCGGCCGTAGCGTTTCGTGAGATGCTCGATGGAGATGCTCATGGGTTCTCCCGGAACCACCGCGTGAGCGCGGTCTCGAACAAAGCCCGGATCTGCTCCGGCTGCAAACCGACCGATTTCGCCTCGCGCACCGCCTGTGCGAGCGCGCGGCCGACGACGTCGCTCGCCGCGGCGGCCGACGAGCTCGCCGCGCCGTTCCCGCGCACGAACGAGCCGCGTCCGACGGCGGTGTCGATGATCTCGTCGCGCTCGAGCTCGCGATAGGCGCGCGCGACGGTGTTGGGGTTGACGGTGAGGTCGAGCGCGAGCTGTTTCACCGTGGGAAGCTGTTCGCCCGCGCTCAGTACCCCGAGCGCGACCGACCGTTTCACCTGTTCGACGATCTGCATGTAGATGGGGACTCCGCTGCGCGGGTCGACCGTCAGGACGGCGGGCATCTCCGGTCCTCCGCGGACATTTATACTATTGCATTAATACAATAGCGCACTTGTCAACCCCCGGCCGTGGCGAGAAGCTCCGAGCGGAGCCGGCGCTTGGCGACCTTGCCGTTGTCGTCGCGCGGCAGCGCTTCGGTGATCGTGAACGTCCGCGGGACCTTGAAGCCGGCCAGCACGGTGCGCAGCTCGGCCCGGATCGCGTCGACGTCGAGGACCGCGCCGGCTTCGGGCTGCAGCACCGCGTGGAGCCGCTCGCCGTACTCAGGGTCGGGGAGCCCGACAACCGCGCAGTCGAGGACGCCGCGGAGGCGCAGCAGCGCGTGCTCGATCTCGGCCGGATAGATGTTCACCCCGCCGGAGATCACCATGTCGGCAGCGCGGTCGCAGACGAACAGATAGCCGTCGCGGTCGAGATACCCCATGTCGCCGAGCGTGATCAGCCCGTCGCGCTCGATCGCGCTGCGCGCGTCGGGTGCGTTCTGATAGGTGAAGTCCGGGTACGCCGGCTGGTGCGCGTAGATGACGCCGATCTCGCCCGGCGCGCACTCGCGCCCGTCCTCGGTCAGGATGCGCAGCTCCGCGCCGCCGGCCGGCCGCCCCGCGGTCCCCGGCCGCGCGAGCGCGTCGGCGCTCGTGGCGAGCGTGATCAAACCGGCTTCGGTCGACGCGTACGTCTCGTGCACCACCGGGCCGAGCCGCGCGATGATCGCGCGCTTCACCTCGGGCGCGCACGGCGCGCCGGTCGAGGCGACGAAACGCAGCGACGAGAGATCGTACTTCTTCCACGTCTCGCCGGGCAGACGGATCAGCCGCACGTACATCGTCGGCGTGAGGTACGCGACGTCGCAGCGGTGCCGCTCGATCAGCGCGAGCGTCTCCTCGGCCTCGAAGCGCGGCGCGAGCACGAGCAGATCGCCGTACACCAGCGTGTTCTGCGCGATCGACGCCGGCGCGCTGTGGTACAGCGGCGCAGAGAGCAGCGTCCGGCAACCGTCCTCGATTCCGTACACGGTGCGCACGACCTCGCGCATCGCCGCCTGCTGCTGCGGAAGTTCCTCGAGCGAAACCGGCAGGCGCCGCACGCCCTTCGGCCGTCCGGTCGTCCCGGACGTGTAGCTCATGTGCCCGCGCGGTGCGACCGCCGGACCGTCGTACGGCGGCTGTTCGCGCAGCCACGCCTCGTACTGCGGAAACGCGGCGCTCTCGCCCACCGCGAGCACCCGAATCCCGTCCGGCAGCGCGCCGGCCGCCGATTCCAGCAGATCGGCGTGCCCGATCACGACGCACGCGCCGGAGTCGCTCAAGATGAAAGCGAGCTCCGACGCGGTGAAGTGCCAGTTCAAGCCGCAATAATACGTCCCGCCGATTCGGCAGGCGTCGATGACGTCCGCGTACACCGGATCGTTCCGCAGCAGCGCCGCGATCACGTCGCCTTCACGCACGCCGAGCCGCGCGAGCCCGCCGGCCAGCCGCCGCCCGCGATCCGCGAGCGTCTCGGCGCCGCGCTCGAGATCGCCGAACCGCAGCGCAGCCGGCATCAGACTGGGCCCACAGGCGCGGCCGCCGCGCGCTCGGAATCAGCGCCCATGATGCTCGAGCTGCGCCCGAACTGCGAGTGCTGCGACAAGGACCTTCCGCCGGATGCTCCGGATGCCATGATCTGCACCTACGAGTGCACGTTCTGCACGACATGCGTCGACACCGTGCTGAACGGCCGCTGCCCGAACTGCGGCGGAAACTTCGCGCCGCGCCCGATCCGCCCGCCGTGGCGCCTCGCGCTCGATCCCGCCTCGTCGAAGCGCGTCGTGCGCGACGACCCGCGCTGCGCGGCGCTTCGCTGATGATGCGCAAAGTCAACACGAACGAGCTCGAGGAGTTCGCATGGAGCTCGCCGCGCAGCACATTCGCGGGCGCGGGAAAGCAAGTCTCCGAGGCGCTCGGACGCGATCCCGCCTCGACCGACTTGAACTTGCGCCATCCGTTCGACGTCGAGATCCTGCGCATACCGCCGGGCAAGGCGCCGTATCCGTTCCACGCGCACAGCGCGCAGTGGGAGTTCTACCACGTGATCTCCGGTCGCGGCACCGCGCGCGACGCGGACGGCAGGACGCCGATCGAGGCGGGCGACGCGTTCGTCTTCCGCCCGGGCGAGCCGCACCAACTGATCAACGACGGCACGGAAGACTTGGTCGTCTACGTCGTCGCCGACAACCCGCTCGGGGAGTACGCTCACTTCCCCGACAGTAACAAGTGGACCGTGCGCATACCGCAGCGCCGCGCGATCCGCTCCGAACCGATCGACTACTACGACGGCGAGGAATAGCACGAGTTCGTCTCAGTCGTCTCTAAGCTGCGCTGCGTAGCGTGTTGGATCACAACGCGCGCGACACGAGGGCGAACCATGGCGATCGAGTTACCCTCCAACCCTGACGTTCTTGCCGAACGTCTCGCCTTGCTCGAGGACCCGGTCCTCGCAGAGCGGCTCGCACGAGAGAACCCGTCGCTCTTCACGGCGGAACCGTCGCTCCTCACGGCGGAACCGCCGCAGACCCAACGCGAAGTCCTCGCCTGGACGACGCGCCGCTTCGGCACGGCGCTGATCGCGGTCACCGCGGCGATCGCCGTCGCGGCCGGCTACGCCGGCAGCGAGCTCAGGCGCGGCGCGACCGCACCGCCGTCGGCGACGACCCGCGCCGCCGCAGCGGTCGCTCCGGCAGCGCCGCTCGCATCGCATCGCAGCGCAACGGCATCGCATCGTGCCGCAGCGACGCATCAGGCGGCGACACACCACGCGGCCGCGCCGGCGCATCCCGCGCTCTTGCCGGCCGCCCGTCACGCGCTCGCGCAGCCTGTCGTCAGGCATTCACCGGCGTTGCCGCAGGCTGCGGTCATCACGCATCCTGCGGTCGTTGCGCGTCCCGCGACCGTCGCGCATCCCGCGACCGTCGCGCCGCATCCCCCAGCCGTCGTGCACCGCACGGTCGCGAGTCCGATTTCGCAGCCGGTGCGCCATCACGCGAGCGCGCCCGCCGTCGTGCACCACACGGCGCCGGCTAACGCGACGCGGACCGCGCCGGTGACCGCAGCCGATCAGCTCGCCGCGTGGGAAGCGACCCACCCCGCGTCGCGCACGCATCCGCGCAGCGAGCCGGCCTCGTCGACCGAGGCCGCGACGTCGCCCTCGACCACCACCGCCACCGCTCCGTCGACCGGCCCCGGATCGTATCCGGCGCCCGCGACGCCCGGGGACACGACGGCCCCGACGGGCACGCGCCAACCGCCCTCGAACCCGAACGGCGGCTGGAACGAGCGGATCCCCGGCGGGATCCTCGGCGGCGTGATCGGACCGATCCTCGGCGTCCCGCGCGACTCGTGCACGCCGCGCGGCGGCCGTACCGGGATCGTCCTCGAGGCGGTCCAAGCGATCGCCGCGGGCCGCCACTAGCCCGACCGACTTCGCGAACCCGAGCCGCGGACGGCTGCGTCAGCCGTTCGCGGCTAACCGCGCCGCACGCAACGGAAGCCGAGATGGCTCATCCCGGTGTCGACCATCTGCGGCATCCGCGCCGCCGGCCGGAACCGCAGGCAGTAGTTCGGCGCGCACAGATGCGAGCCGCCCTTGAGCACCTTGCGCGGTATGCGGATCTCCGGCGAGCCCGGGTCGTAGCTCTCGTCGACCGGCGAGCAGCAAGGGCTGGCCGGCGCGCCCGGATCGGCGCGGTACCAGTCCGCGGTCCACTCCCACGCATTCCCGGCCATGTCGAACAGACCGTAACCGTTCGCCGGAAACGCACCGAACGGCGAGGTACGCGCGTAGCCGTTGCGCAGCGTGTTCTGCCACGGAAACTCGCCCTGCCACGTGTTCGCCATGATCTTGCCGTCCGGTTCGAGCTCATCACCCCAGGTGAAGGGCTTCCCCTCGAGCCCGCCGCGCGCGGCGAACTCCCACTCGGCTTCCGTCGGCAGCTCTTTGCCCGCCCACCGCGCGTACGCTTCCGCGTCCTCGTACGCGACGTGCACGACCGGATGATCGCCGAGCCCTTCGATCGTGCTCTCCGGCCCCTGCGGATGCCGCCACTGCGCGCCCGGAACGTATCGCCACCACAAGCGCGAGTCGCCGAGATCGACCGGACCGTCCGTCTGCCGGAACACGAGCGAACCGGCGGGATACGTCTGCACCGGCGCGCCCGGAACCTCGCCGAGCTCGAGCGGCCGCTCCGCGACGGTGACGTACCCCGTCGCCTCGACGAAGCGCCCGAACTCGTCGTTCGTCACGTGATGCCGGTCGATCCAAAACCGCTCGACGCGCGCGCGCCGCACCGGCCGCTCCTCGGGATAGAACGATTCCGAGCCCATGAGAAACTCGCCGCCGGGGATCTCGACCATCTCGTCGTCCATCGTTCACCTCAACGAAATTCGGCCGGCGCACGGTGCTCTCAGCGAATTCCCAGGAGCGGAGCGTAAGGAGCGTGTCAGGGGACTCCCGCCGGGCTTGCTACGCATTCCAACGGAGCAATGCAGCGATGACGATGCACAATGCTCGCGTGCTCGCGGTCTTCACGACGCTGCTCGTTTCAGGCTTGCTCGTGACCGCGGCGACGCGCACCGGGACGCCGCCGGCCGGCGCGCAGAGCCCGCCGTTCACCTTCCAGCACGTGATCATCATCGTGCAGGAGAACCGCACGCCTGACAACCTGTTCCAAGGACTGTGCACCGCGCCGTACGGATCGGCGAGCAGTTGCAGCACGACGCCGTCCGGCTCGCAGTACGACATCAAGACGAGCGCGTGGCTCGACAAGTTCGCGCCGGGCGGAACGATCGCGCCGAAGACCGTGCCGCTCGCGAACACCTACGACCTCGACCACTCGCACCGAGGCTGGCTCGCGCAATGCGACCTGAGCGGCGGCGCGTGCAAGATGGACGGGCGCGCGCACTGCAGCGGCACGTGCTTGCCCACCCCGCAGTTCCGCTACGTCGACAACTCGACGGGCGTGCTGAACCCGTATCTCGAGCTCGCGACGCAATACGGCTGGGCGAACGCGATGTTCCAGACGAATCAAGGACCGAGCTATCCCGCGCACCAGTTCCTCTTCGGCGGCACGTCGGCGCCGAGCGCGAGCGACGACGCGGCCGGCATCTTCGCCTCCGAGAACATCGTCGGCACCGGCGGCGTCGGCGGCTTCGACAAGCCCGCCGGCTGTGCCGCGCCGAGCGGGACGCTCGTGATGCTGATCCATCCCGGCGGCTCCACGACGACGATGTATCCGTGCTTCGAGCACCAGACGATGGCGGATCTGTTCCACGGCGGCGTGACGTGGCGCTACTACGCGCCCGCACCGGGCACCATCTGGACCGCGCCGAACTCGATCAAGCACATCTGTCAGTCGAGCGGGATGGGCGGCTCGTGCACCGGCCCCATGTGGACGAACCATCTCGACTTCAAGGCGCGCGACGTGCTGAACGACATCGCGAGCTGCAGTCTGCGATCGGTCAGCTGGGTGATCCCCGCGGGGCCGTATTCCGACCACGCGGGGCCGCACTCGGGCTCCGGCGGCCCGGCGTGGATCGCTTCGATCGTGAACGCGATCGGGAAGAACACGTCGTGCGACGGCGGCAAAGGCTATTGGAACGACACCGCGATCGTTCTGACGTGGGACGACTGGGGCGGCTGGTACGACCACGTCGCGCCGACGATCCTGGCCGGCAATCAGGGTGACTACCAGTACGGCTTCCGCGTGCCGTTGCTCGTCGTTTCCGCGTACACGCCGAAAGGCTACGTCAACAACGTCCACCATGACTTCGGGACGATCCTGCGCTTCGTCCAGCGGAACTTCGGGATCACCGAAGGCGCGCTGAACTTCGCCGACAAGCGCGCCGACGGCGACCTGCGCGCGTTCTTCGACTTCGCCAAGCCGCCGCGCCCGTTCACGCCGATTGCCGCCCGCCCGATGCCGGCAATGATGGCGAACGACACGTCGCCGCCCGACGACGACTGACTACGGGCGCGTCACGAGCGTGAGGCGGACCGTGCGCTTCGGTGAGGGATGGAAGTGGAAGTCGTTCACGCCGCCGCCGCCCAGCGCGGGATTGACGGCGGCGTCGGACGCGAGCGCGGCGCGCGCCGCGTCCGCCTTCGTCCACGACGCGTAGTAGTAGGTCGTGTCGTCGGCGTTCGCGCCGAGGATGTTGAACACGTCGAGCGTGAGCCGCCGCCCGTGCGCGAGCTTCGCGGTGAGCTGCCCGTTCAGCAGCGTGGTCGGCCGCGAGGACTGCGTTCCGTCTTCGATCAGGGTCCGCGGCCCGAAATAGCGCAGACGCAAGCCGGCGGCGAACGCCGGGCGGTCGAGCGTCACGCCCAGCGCGCCGACCGACGCGAGCGATTCCGGAACGCCGGTGCCGATGTGGTCGGGATCCGTCGTGAAGCGCGCGGTCGAGGTCGCGAAGTCGGCGTCGACCGTCAGCGACTTCGCCGGCGTCCAGAAGCTCGTGAGCTCGATCCCCTTCCGCACGGTCGGCCGGCCGGGCGACGTCGTCCCCGCGTCGCCGCTGAACACGAGCTCCGACGCGATTCCCAGCCGCCACAGCGAGACCGTCGTGTTGAGCTTGCCGGTCGCGTAGCGGTAGCCGATCTCTTCGCCGTCGGCCCGCACGAGCGGGGAGACGCGCTGCACGGGCGTCCCGCTCGAATCGATGACGGCGTGCGTGCGCGGATCGACGACGGCGGTGGTGCCGCGGCCGTCGTTGCTGTGGAAGCTCTCGCCGGCGCTGGCGTAGAGCTCTTGGCTCGGCGACACGCGGTACGCGAAGCTGAGCTTCGGCAGGATGAGCCCGGCCGTCGCGGCGCCCGAGTTGCGCGGGTCGAATGCGTGCACGTCGAAGCGGTACAGCTCGCCGCGCACGCCGCCGATCGCGCGCAGCTTCGGGCCCAGCCGCTGCTCCGTCTGCGCGTACACGTTCACCTCGCGCTCGACGACGTGATCGTCGGTCAGCGTCCCGTTCGGAAGCCGAGCGCGCGCGGTATCGAGGAATAAGCCGACTTCGCCGATGTTGTCGTTCCGGACGCCGAACCCGAGCGTGTTCGCCGCGGTCGGCGTCTGCCAGGTGCGCGCGAACCGCAGCCCCGTGACGACCCGGCTGTCCTTCTGCTCGCGCTGATCGCCGCAGGCGAACGCGAACGGCCGCGGTACGCCGCTGGGCCCGGGCGGCGCCGCGTTGGCCGGGCAGTACGGCGTGTACGTGCCGACGTGGTTCGCGCCGGGAACGCACGTCGCGTACGCCGGATTGCAGGTCACCGAGTTTGCGACGACGTTGAAGTAGTCGGTCGCGTCGTCGAGTGAATAGGTGAAGTTCGAGAAGAGGTCCAGCGAGTACCGGATCGCGTACGCGCCGAGCTGCGTGGTCACGTTGCCGTCGTGTCGCTCGAGCTGTGTCGAGAGGGCGTAGCGGTACGTATCGCCGCCGTCCGACGGATCGATCAAACCGTAGCGCCGGATCGCGCCCGCGTCGACCAAACGCTGGGGGATCTGATCGCTGCTGCTCCAGCGGCCGTTGTAGCCGAGGAGCGTCACGTTGAAGTCGCTCGAGGCGGTCGAACGGCTGTAGCGGAGCACACCGTTGAACCGCCGGTAGTCGTCCGGCCGCTCGAACGTGCCGTCGTCATGGTACGCCTCGAAGGCGTACAGGAGATTCCCGCCCGCCGTCTTCGGCGAGCCGGTGACGAGCAGCCGCGCGAACCCGTTCGTCCCCCCGCTCAGCTCCGCGGTGCTCGGAATCGTGTTCCGGTAGAACAGATCGTACGAGCCCGCGGTCGAGAAATCGCCTTCGTCGGCGAAGTACGGGCCCTTCTTGAACTCGACGAAGCTGACGAGCTCCGGCAGCAGCCAGTTCACGTCGGAGTACCCTTGTCCGTGCGCGTGCGTCGGAAGGTTGATCGGTTCGCCGGCGATCGTCGCCGACAGATCCGTTCCGTGATCGAGCTGGAACCCGCGCAGGTAGTACTGGTTCGCTTTCCCTTCGCCGCTATGCTGCGTGATGACGAGACCGGGGATCGCCTCGAGCATTTCGCCCGGCCCCGCGATCGGCCGGTTCACGATCTCCGCTTGGCTGATCGTGCCTTGCGAGGCCGAGATCGTCTTCCCGAGCAGAATCGTGCCGCGGCCGGGCGCGTTGACGCGGCCGATCTCCTCGAGACCGGGGCTCGGCGAGGCGGACGGCGCGGGACTCGGCGCGGCGGCCGCCGCGTACGGCAGCGCACCCACGACGAAGGCTGCGGAGATCGCAACGAACCAGGGCGAGAACACGAACACGAACCTCCGAACGGCGCGCTCGGCGAACGCTCTACCGTATCAGACGGCCGTGTTCTCGATTCGGATTGAACGCAAGCCGAACGCGGTCAGCGCAAGGTCAGGATCAGCCGGACGGAGGCCGGCTCGAGGAACAGCGCGTCGCGCGGCGCGAGGCCGGACGGCGTCGGATACGGCGTGCCGAGGCCGATCCGGCTGAACGGCCCGCTCACGGCGTTCGTCAGATTCGTGCCGGCCAGCGTCAAATCGACGCGGCCCCAGGTCCGGCCGACGGCCGCGTCGAGCGTCGCGAAACGGCCCTGCGCAAGCTCGTTGTTCGCACTCTTGCCGGCGAGATCGACCGCGGCGTGGGTCCCCGCTCGCGCGTACCGCAGCGCGACCGCGTACTGCTGCAGCGGGATGCCCGCGAACTGCTGCCCCGGCACCAAGATCGATCCCGAGGTCGGGTTCGCCGCGCTGACGACGTCGGGGAGGCTCGTCGGATAGGCCGCGTTGACGGCGTACTCGCCGGTCGCGGTCCAATCGCCGCGGCCGAAGCGGTGCACGACGCGAAGCGCGCCGCCCCGGTAGACGACGTTGCCGACGTTGACCGGAAACGACTGCGCCTCGACGGCGGAGACGCCGGGCGGGTTGCACGTCGCGCCGAGCGGATAGTAGTTTTCGATCGGATCGCGCAGGTTGGTGCGATACAGCGTCACGTCGGCGGTCGTCGCGCCGAAGCGGCGTCCGTAGCCGAGCTCGTACTCGGTCGCATGCTCGGCGCGCTCGTTCGCGTTGCCGTTGACGCCGACGCAGTTCGCATCGGGAACGAGCGCGGCGAGCGGAAACACGACTTTCTCCGCCAGCAGCGGCGCGCGGAAACCGGTGCCGACCGCGAACCGCAGCGTCCCGCCGCCGACGTCGTCGAGCGCAACGCCGACGCGGCCGTCGAGGCTCGCCGGGAAGGTCGACCACGCCGAGTCGACGACGCTCGCGCCGATGCGCAGCCGCGGCGTGAGCTGCGCGCCGGCGCGCATCCACGCCTGCGTGGCGAACTGAGTCAGCGATCCGGTTCCGAACTGATCGGGCGAAAGCAGCGACTCGCTGCGCGACTGCGCGCCGATCGCGACCGACGACGTCGGCGTCACGTGCGACCACTCGAGCGAGAGCGTCCCGAGCTTGTCGATCAGCGAGGGATCGTAGGGCGTCGTGTCCCCGGTCCCGCTCAGCCCGCGCGCGACGGCGCGCGTCGAGCTCGAGAACGTGCCGGTCGCGACGAGCGACCCGGAACCGAGCGGCGCGGTCAAGCTCGCGAGCGTCGCGCGCAGGCTGTGTGACGCCGTCTCCGGTCCGCTGCCTTGGAACAGGGCGCCGCGGTTCGCATTCGCGGGATCGGCCGGCGCCGTCTGCGCCGCGCTCTCGTCGCGCACGTCGTCGATCGTCAGCGTGCGCACGCGCAGCGTCGAGCGCGCGGAGAGATCGTACGTGAGGTTCACGAGGGCGCTGCGCGCGGAGTACCACGAGCCGAGCCGCGTCGTCTGCGGGGGCAGCGGGTTGCCGGCGGCGTCGACGGGTTGGATCTGCACGGGATAGTCGTGCACGAAGCCTTGTCGCTGCTGGTCCGCCGTGGCGAGCGCGTAGCCGAATCGTCCGGCGCGACCGGTCGCGTTCAGCTCGATGCCGGACGTGGCGTACGAGCCGAGGCTCAGGCGCAGCGCGCGCGCGGGTTCCGCGGTCGGCCGCAGCGAGATGAGATTGACCTCGCCGCCGATGGTGTCCGCGCCGCGCGCGTCCTCGGGCCCGAGTCCTTCGCTCACGTCGAGCGCGGAGAGCAGACTCGTCGGCAGCGTGGCAAGGTCGAAGTCGCCGGTGTTCGTGTCGTTCAGCGGCTGACCGTCGAGCGCGATGCGCGTCTCCGAGGGATCGGGACCGCGCAGCGACACGACGGTCGTCGCGCTGGTCGCGCCGCCGTCGGGCCTCGTCAGCGTCGCCGACGGCACGGCGGAGAGCGCCTGAACGACGCGATCGAAACCCATCGCGTCGAGATCGCCGCGCGTGATCGTGCGCGTCGGCACCGTGCTGTGCGGCACGGCGAGCCGGCCGTCGACCGTGACGCGTCCGATCTCCCGCAGACGACCGCCGGCGAGCGGCTCGAGCGCGACGTCGATCGTGTTCGAGCCCGTCAGCTCGACGTCGACGCCGGTCGCGGCATAGCCGGGCGCGGTGACGGCGACGTTCGCGCGTCCGCAGGCCGTCACGAGCGAGAACCGCCCGCGCGCGTCGGTGTCGGCGGCGGCTTTCGCACCACCGACCGCGACGACGCGCGCGCGCAGCGGTGCACCGTCCGCGCCGTGCACCGCCCCGGAGAGCGTGCACGATGCAGCGGCTGCGAGAACGAACCCCGGAAGTGCCACGCCCGCCGTATTCTCCGCGCGCCTGCACGCTCCTCATCATCGCGCGGATTCGCGGGTACGATGCGGCGGAGGAGGAACCGACGATGGCCCGAGCGACGTGGAAGCCTCACGAGAAACACGGCGATCTGACGGAGCGCAGCGATCTGCCCGACAGCGTCTACGCCTTCCCGAAGAAGCGGAAGGAGCCGCTGACGGACGCCTCGCACGTGCGCAACGCGATCGCGCGGTTCGATCAGGTGCGCGGCGTCGACGACGACGAACGCGACCTCGCCTTCGCGAACATCAAGAAGGCCGCGAAGCACTACGACGTCGAGCTGACCGACAAGAGCTGGCACGAGCTAGGCCGCCAGGAGCGCACCCGCCGCACGTCCTCGGACCGCAGCCGCGCGGCCAAGAAAGGCGCTGCAACCCGCAAGTCCAGCCGATAACGGGCTTCGAAATGCAGAAGCCCCGCTCGCGCGGGGCTTCTCGGTTATGCCGTCGTCGCTGTCGGCCGAACTCGCGTCGGGTCGACTTTCACACCGGGACCCATCGTCGAGGTCAGCGTGATCGACTTCAGGTACGTGCCCTTCGCGGCCGAGGGCTTCGCGCGGACGATCGCGTCGAGCAGCGCGCTGAAGTTCTCGGAGAGCTGCTGGTCCTCGAAGTTCGCCTTGCCGACGATCGTGTGCACGATCCCCGTCTTGTCGAGGCGGTACTCGACCTTACCGGCCTTGATGTCGCGGACGGCCTGACCGATGTTCGGCGAGACCGTGCCGGCCTTCGGGTTCGGCATCTTCTGCGCGAGGATGCGGCCGAGCTCCTTACCGATCGAGGGCATCATGTCCGGCGTCGCGACCGCGACGTCGAAGTCGGCGAACCCGCCCTTGACGCGCTCGATCAGATCCGCCTCGCCCACCACGTCGGCGCCCGCTTCCTGCGCCGCCTTCGCCGCGTCGCCGCGCGCGAACGCGATCACGCGCACGACCCGCCCGGTGCCGTGCGGCAGGTTCACTGTGCCGCGGACGTTCTGGTCCGACTTCTTCGGATCGACGCCGAGCTTGATGTGGATCTCGATCGTCTCGTTGAACTTCGCGTTCGCGTTTCGCTTGACGATCTGCGTCGCTTCGGCGGGGTCGTAGAGGCGACTGCTGTCGAACGCGGTCTCGAGCGCGCGGAAGCGCTTGCCGTGCTTGCGCATCCTACGCGACCTCCACGCCCATCGAGCGCGCGGTGCCGGCGACGATCTTCATCGCGGCGTCCATGTCGTTCGCGTTGAGGTCGGGCATCTTCGTCTGCGCGATCTCGCGGACTTGGTCT
>DATHLL010000052.1:0-4792 GCA_035488195.1 Candidatus Elarobacter sp.
AGCGTCTTCGAGATCTCGAGATCGGTCCCGGTCAGCAGTTGCGGGAGCATCTCGACGACGCGCACTTCCGTGCCCATACGCGTGTAGACCGTCGCGAACTCGAGCCCGATCACGCCGCCGCCGATGATCAGCATCTTCTTCGGGATGCGCTTGATCCGCACCGCGTCGTCGCTGTTGATGATCGCGTCGCCGTCGCGCGGCCACGCCTTCACGTCGACCGGCGCCGAGCCGGTCGCGATCACGATCGCCGCCGCGGTATACCGGTCGGTCGTCCCGTCGCGCTTCTTCAGCGCGACCGTGTTCTTGTCGACGAACGACGCGTCGCCGTACTGGAACTCGACGTTGTTGCCCTTGAAGAGCTGGCTCACGCCGCCGACGTTCGCCTTCACGACCTTGTCGGCGAACTTCGCGACGCCCTCGCGGTCGATCTCGGCCTTCGGCACCTTCAGCCCGAGGTCGGCGGCGTGGTCGATCTGGCGCGTGATCTCGGCGACGTGCAGCAGCGCCTTGGTCGGGATGCAGCCCCAGTTGAGGCAGACGCCGCCGACCTCGTCGCGGTCGAAGCACACGACCTTCTTGCCGAGTTGGCCGAGCCGGATCGCGGCGTGATAGCCGCCCGGGCCGGCGCCGATGACGAGCGCGTCGACGGTGTACGAAGCCATATGGGTCTGATCGAACTCCTGAAGCGAGGAAGGGGCCGTGGTCCACGACCCGCGGCCGCCGAAAAGCGTTTCGCGCCGCTCTTCGTCCCGGCGTCGCGGGAGCCCCCGGGATACCCGGGGAACCGCTCGCTCGGGAGGTTGTCATGCGCTACACGACCACGCCCCGCTGGGTCTACGTCATGCTGATCGTGATGGGGATCGGGTTCGCCCTGGGCGCGATCCCGTTCTGGCTCTTCGTCCCCGTCTCGGGGCACTTCGTCGCCGTGATCTGGCTGCTGATGGGTTTCGGCTTCGTGTACTTCTCGCTGCGCGCGCTGGCGGGCCGGAGCGACGACGACCGCATCCGCCGCGAAGGGCTGCGCGCGACCGCGACGGTGCTCGCGGCGAACACGACCGGCTGGATGATCAACAACGTCCCGCAGTGGAAGCTGACGCTGCGGATCGACGGCGCGGGCGCCTCGTACGAGACGCCGCTGAAGCTTACGACGTTCAACCCCCCGCCGAACGGCGCGAGCTTCTCGGTGCGCGTCGACCCGCAGAAGAAGCAGCACGTCGTCATGGCGGACGACGGCGACGACGCGCCCGCGCCCGGCGTCACGGTCCTCGACGCGCGCGGGACGGACGTCGGCGCGACGGTCCTCGACGCGCTGCGCCGCGCCGGGATGCTCGACGGCAACGCGGCGGTGAACGGCCATCCGTCGGTGACGGTCAACCCCGACGGCAGCCGGACGATCGCGTCGACCACGGTGACGACGAGCGGCGCGCCGTCCGAGGCCGCCGAAACGGTTCGGCTCCTCGCCGAGCTCGACCGCATGCACGAGAACGGGACGGTCGGCGACGCCGAGTTCGACACGCTCAAGCGCAAGCTGCTCGGCGAAACGTAGGAGCTTCGAGCACCGCGACCGGCAGCACGGCGAGCACCGCCGCGAGCGGAAGCACCGCGCGGCCATTGCGGTGTTCGACGTGCACGACGCGATCGGTGAATAGATCGCGATACGCCGTGGTGCGCGCGCCGTTCGGAAGCGCCAGCGCCGTGTCGCCCCACACCTCGCCGAGCGGCGGCGCTTCGCCGGAGAGCGTGCGCGGGAGCCGCGGTACGACGACCAGCGCGTCGCCGCGCGCGTACGCGACGACGTGCTCGGCGCGTTCGCCGCTCGCGCTCAGCGGCGCGTACGCGTCGTCGGGGCACGCGCCGGCGGCGCGGCGGCGCAGCAGCGTCGCGAGCACGTACTGCTTGATCCGCCCGTCGGGCCACGCCGCGAGCAGGTCGCGCGCGATCGCCTCGCGCGGGATCCCCGCCGCGACCGCTTCGTCGAGCGCGCGCAGCCCCGAGGTGCGAACCGCGTAGTTCACCGGGCGCCGGTTGTCGGGATCGACCAAGCTCAGATCCCACAGCTCCGTCCCTTGGTACGTGTCGGGGACGCCGGGCGCGGTCGCCTTCAGCACCGCTTGCGCGAGGCCGTTCACCATCCCGGTCGCGGCGGCGCTGCGGGCCGCGGTGCGCAGGCTCTCGAGGAACGCCGGCGAGCGCTGCGGGTCGAGGATCGCGTGCACGAACTCGTCGAGCGCGGGCTCGTACGCCGGGTCGGCGTTGGTCCAGCTCGTGCGAAGTTTCGCTTCGCGCGCCGCCTTGATCGCGTAGACGCTCACGCGCTGCGCGAACTCCCGCAGCGCACCTTCGTCGAGCGAGGCCGAGAGCAGCTCGACGGGCCACGCGCCGATCAGCGTCTGGTAGACGAGGTACTCGTCGAGCGGCGAGACGACGCCGCGGTGCTTGCGGTTCAGCCGCGACCAGCGCGCGAGCGCCCGCCGCCACTGATCCGGCACCTCGGAGATCACCGCGACGCGGGCCCGCACGTCCTCGCCGCGCTTCATGTCGTGCGTCGCGGTCGCCAGCAGCGCGCGCGGGTGCTGCGCGGCGCGGCGCGCGTTCTGCGTGTGGAACTCCTCGACCGAGGTCCCGAAGCGCGCCGGGTCGCCGCCGACCTCGTTCAGCGCGACCAGCCGGACGGAGCGGTAGAACGCGGTATCCTCCACGCCCTTCGCGGTGACCGGCGCGGTCAGTTGCTGGAAGCGCATCGCGAACTCGACGTACCGCTCGCGCTCCCGCTCGTCGTCGTGCTCGTGGAGCAGCACGCGCCGCAGGAAGCCGTAGACCGAGCCTTCGCTGGCGGGGTCGTTCTCGCGCGCGATCGCGACCGCGCGCTCGATGACGGCGCGGTCGGCCGGCTCGACCGGCGCGCCGGTCACGTACGTGCGGTAGACCGGGAAGGCGGCGATGATCTCGAGCAGCGCGCGGCGCAGCGCGCCGAGCGTGAAGTCCCGCGTGCGCGGATCGCGCTGCGCGATGCGGTCGAGCCGCAGCGCCAATACGTTCAGCTCGCCCGAGAGCGCGTTCTCCAGGACGAACTTCTTCGAGGCGTGCGCGACCTCGCCGAAGCTCGCGGTGTCGTGGGCGAAGCGGCGGTAGACGCGGTCGATCGCGCGCTCGTTGCGCCCGTCGACGGCGAGCCCGGTCACGGCGTTCATGAACTCGTAGCCGGTCGTCCCGTCGACGTTCCAGCGCTCCAGCAGCTCGCGGTTCGGCGCGAGGATCTTCTCGACGACCAGGTAGAGCGGCTGGCCGAGCATCTCGGCGCGCGAGCGCAGCAGATCGCAGTAGCCGATCGGGTCGAACAGCCCGTCGACGTGGTCGAGGCGGAGGCCGTCGACGTCGCCGCGCGCGAGCAGCTCGAAGACCAGCCGGTGCGCGTCGCCGAAGCAGTTCGCGTTCTCCATCCGCAGCGCGGCGAGCGCGTTGATGTCGAAGAAGCGCCGGTAGTTGATCTCCTCGGCGGCGACCTTCCAGGACGAGGGGCGCCAGTGCTGCGCGTCGACGACGCGGTCGATCAGCGCCTTTCCTTCCGGCGTCTGCCGCGTGGCGTCGAGCCGCTCCGCGAGCGCGCGCGCGTTCGCGGCCTCGGTCTCGGCGAGCAGCCGGCGCAGCGAGGCGCCGGCGTCGCGGCGCGCGACGTGGTCGGGCATCGTGTCGAGCGCGCCGAAGAGCGGCGCGAACGAGGCGAGCGACGGCGGTTCGGCGCCTTCGAGCAGCAGCGCGTACGTCGGCGGGGCGAGCGGGAAGCGGTGCTCGTAGTAGCGCAGCGCGAACCCGCCGCCGTCGTACTCCCAGCGCAGCTCGCCGTCGTCGAGCACGTCGCCGTACTGCCGCCCGAGGAACGGCAGCAGGATCTTCCCTTGCAGTTGCGTGCGCAGCGGGCGCCAGTCGATGTCGAAGTAGTCGGCGTAGTGCGAGTCCTCGCCCCACGTCAGCACGTCGAGCCACCACGCGTTGTCGTCGTCGCCGACCCCCATGTGGTTCGGGACGAAGTCGAGGATGTGCCCCATCCCGTGCGCGCGCAGCGTGTCGACGAACCGCCGGTAGTCCTCGGGCGTCCCGATCTCCGGGTTGAGCGCGCCGTGGTCGACGATGTCGTAGCCGTGCGTCGACCCCGCCCGTGCCTTCAGATACGGCGAAGCGTAGACGTGCGTGATCCCGAGCGACGCCAGGTACGGGATCAGCGCGGTCGCGTCCGCGAAGGTGAACCCGGCGTGGAGCTGCAGCCGGTACGTCGTCCGCGGCGTCACGGCGCGAGATACCACGCGACGCTCCACGGCGCGCGCGGGGCGGCGCCGAGGCGGTAGAGCGGCTCGCCGGCGGTTTCGTCCGCGCCGTCCGCGGGCTCGTCGCCCAGGTTCGCGACCAGCGTCAACCGCGCGCCGTCGCCGAAGCGCCACCGCACGCGGATCGCCCGCTCCGCGAGCAGCTCGTAGCCGTCACCGTGCACGCCGCTCGCGAGCCGCGGCACGATCGCGCGCGCGCGGATCGCCAGCAGCTCCGCGTGGAACCGCAGCATCTCCGCGTGCCAGGGCTGCGCGCGCTCGTCCCAGCGCAGCACCGAGGCGCGCATCGTCTCGGCGGCTTGCGGATCGGGGATGCGCTCGCGCGTCGCCGGATCGGCGAACGCCGGCCACGCGGCGAACTCCTTGCGCCGCCCTTCGGTCACCGCGCGCGCGAGCTCGCCGCCGAAGTCGGCGAAGAACAGGAACGGCGTCGAGGCCGCCCACTCCTCGCCCATGAACAGCAGCGGGAT
>DATHLL010000053.1:0-2081 GCA_035488195.1 Candidatus Elarobacter sp.
GCGCTCCCCGCGGCGCCCGCGCTCGCCGACGGCGCGGCCAGCACGCGCAACATCCTGATCGGCGGAGCCGCCGCGGCGCTGCTCATCATCAACCACAACAAGAAAGTCCACGAGAAGTACGCCGAGTTCGACCGCCGCCAAGCCTCGACGCAGGCCGAGGCGAACAACGCCGAGGCGGCCTACGAGTCGGAGCGGCAGGCGTACGCGCACGAAGCGGCGCTCGTCTCGTCGTACCAGCACGAGGTCGCGGTGCAGCACCAGGAAGTGCTGCGGCTGCGCCACCAGATCGCGATGGTGAATCAGGCGCGCGCGCGGCAGCACGTCGCGCAGGCGCAGCCGGCGTTCCACCCGCTCGTCGCCGCGGCGCGCACGAGCAGCGCGAACGCTCCGGCGCCGGCGCGCATCGCGTCGACCGGCACCACGTACGGCTGGGGAAGCTTCTAGAGCCGTGCGCCTCCTCGTCGCGCACGCCGCGGTCGCCCTGGCGATCGCGGCGTGCGGGTGTGCGCGCCCAGCCTCGCCCCAAGATCTCGCCGACGCGACGACCCGCGCGGTCTACGCGGCCGACTACGACGGGACGACCGCGCACTTCGACGATGCGCTCAAGTCGCAGGTCACGCGCAAGTCGGTCGGTGATCTCTCCGACCGCATGCACGCATACGGCACGTATCACGGGCTGAAGCAGGTGACGAGCGATCCCGCCGCCGGCCGCTACCAGTACGAAGCCTCGTTCGACAAGGGCCCGATCGCGGTGCTGCTGCGCGTCGATCCCGACGGCCGGATCGCCGCCTACCGCATCGGGACGGAACCCGCGCTCGGCACGACGCGCTGACGCGTCAGGTGCCTTTCTCGGCGCCGAAGTAGTGGATGAACTTGACCAGGAACTGCGGGAGCGTCGAGAGCTGGCTCGCATCGCCGTACGCGAAGTAGAGCTCGTCGTGCGGTGTGCGGCGGTGGTACGCGAACGAGAGGTTCCAGGCGCTGGTGAAGCCGGGCGGGCGTGAGAGCTCGAGCAGCGGCTGCGTGCCGATGATGCGGCGGACGCCGAGCGCGAACGAGGAGTTCGGCCCGGTCGCGTACGTGTAGCCGAGCCGCTCGAGCCACTGGACGTTCGTCGCGCCGTCGTCCTCGTACGCGCGCGTGTCGTCGGCTTCGAGCGAGAGCGTCCCGCGCGGGCCGGCACGCATCGTCGAGCTGCGCGTCCACGACTCGACGCGGCCCGGCCCGAAGCGCCCGGCGTTGTAGGTGATCGTCGTCGGCGTCGCCGACGAGCCGTGGTAGGCGTAGCTGCCGGGCTGGTTCGCGGTCCCGCTGTGCCAGGTGAGGCCGACGCCGTTCTGCGAGATCGGCGTGAAGACGCCGTTGTCGAGCAGCAGGTACGACGATCCGATCCCGACGTTGAGGTCGATCCGGCTCTGCGTGAGGACGTCGATCCCCATGCTGTTGTCGGTCTGGTTCAGCGCGCCGGTGTGCGCGTGATAGCGGTCCATGAACGTGCTGAGCTGGATGCTGTTGAGCCACGACTTCTTGTCGAAGAGCCAGATCTTGTTCTCGTAGAGCGCGTAGCCCGCGATGTCGGCGTGCTGGACGAACCCGTCGACCGGCTCGTAGTACGCCCCCACCTTGCGCGCCGACGCCGCGAAACCGAAGGTGTTCGAGTAGAGGAACGTGCCGACGTCGTAGCGCTGCGCCTGCGAGCCGTCGAGGACGTTCGTGCCGTGGTCGTGGCCGTAGTTGAAGTAGCCGCTGACGTGCTTGTTGTCGTTGTACGCGATCCCCGTCGTGTCCGTGTGGTCGGTGATGCCGGGCAGGTTCACGGCGACGGTCTGCTCGGTGAAGCGCCAGCGGTTGTCGGGCGTCCGGTACACGAGCGCCGCCGCGCCGTCGTTGCGGCCGGTGCCGACGGCGTCGAACGCGGCGAACGAGAAGCGCCCCTGCTTCCCCTCGAAGGCGTAGCCGTCGCGCGGCGTCGGGATCGCGGGCGTGTAGAGCTGCGATACGCCCGGGCAAGACGAGCAGCTGAACTGGTCGTAGAAGTTGGCGCCTTGCGTGAAGAACGGGCGCACCTCGTTGAACGAGCG
>DATHLL010000054.1:0-3330 GCA_035488195.1 Candidatus Elarobacter sp.
CATCGTCCCCTTCGGGCGGCCCGTCGTCCCCGAGGTGAACGCGATCATGCAGACGTCGTCCGACGCGGTCTCCGCGTTCGCGAACGTTGCCGGCCGCCGCGCGGTCAGCGCGGCGAGCCCGGTCTCGCGGTCGTCGTGCGAAAAGATCACCGTGCCGAGCGTCGGACAGGCGGGCAGTGCGTTGTCGAGCTCGTCGCGCAGCCGCAAGTCGCAGATCGCGTGGGTGATCCGCGCCGCCTGGATCACGTCGATCAGCTCCTTCGCGCGCAGCAGCGGCATCGTCGTCACGACGATGCCGCCGGCTTTCACCACGCCGAGCCAGCACGCGGCCATCACGTCGTTGTTGAAGCCGCGCAGCAGCACGCGGTTCCCGGGCACAACGCCGAGATCGTCGCGCAGGACGTTCGCGATGCGGTTCGCCTCGGCGAGCAGCTCCGCATACGTCAGCCGGCGCTCGGGCGTGACGATCGCAGGGCGCTCGCCGAGGCCCTGTGCGACCACCGCGTCGAGCAGCGCCGCGGCGCAGTTCAGCCGTTCGGGGTACTGCAATTCCGGCAGCGTGAACAGGAACTCGGGCCATTCCTCGTGCGGCGGGAGGTGGTCGCGGGCAAACGTGTCGGCGTGCGCGCTCGGGATCATCGCTCCTCCTGATGCCGCGCGAGCGTCGCCCGCGCGATGACGAGTTGCTGGACTTCGCTCGCGCCTTCGTAGATGCGCAGCGCGCGAATCTCCCGGTAGAGCCGCTCGACGACCGTTCCGCGCGTGACGCCGAGCGCACCGTGGAGCTGGACCGCGCGGTCGATGATCGTCTGCGCGGTTTCGGTCGCGGTCAGCTTCGCCATCGCGGCCTCGCGCGTCGTCGGCTCCCGCTCGACGTCGCGCACCCACGCGGCGCGGTAGGTCAGCAGCGCGCTCGCGTCGATCCCGGTCGCCATCTCGGCGAGCGCCGCCTGCGTGAGCTGGAAGTCGGACAGCACCTGGCCGAACATTGCGCGCGACGTGGCGCGGTCGAGCGCCTCGTCGAGCGCGCGCCGCGCGAGCCCGAGTGCCGCCGCCGCGACGCTCGCGCGAAACACGTCGAGCGCACGCATCGCGAGCTTGAACCCGTCGCCGCCGGCGCCGAGCCGCCGCTCCGCCGGAATGCGGCAGCCGTGCAGCCGCAGCGTCGCGAGCGGATGCGGCGCGATCAAGTCGATCCGTTCCTCGACCGAGAAGCTCGGGTCGTCGGCCTCGACGACGAACGCGCTGATCCCGCGGCTTCCCGGCGCTTCGCCCGTGCGCGCGAAGACGACGTAGAAGTCGGCGATCCCGCCGTTCGAGATCCACGTCTTCTCGCCGTCGAGGATATAGTCGTCACCGTCGCGGTGTGCCGTCGTCGCGAGCGCAGAGACGTCGGAACCGGCCTGCGCTTCGGAGAGCGCGAACGCCGCGATCGCCGTCCCCTCGCGCACGCGCGGCAGATAGCGCGCCTGCACCTCGGCCGCCCCCGCGAGCACGATCGGCGTGCTGCCGAGCCCCTGCATCGCGAAGGCGAAGTCGGCCAGCGCGTTGTGCCGCGCGAGCGTTTCGCGGGCGATGCACACCGCGCGCGAGTCGACCTCCTCGAACGCGCCGCCGAACGCGGCGGGAACGACGTAGCGCAGCCAACCGTCGCGGCCAAGCGCGGCGACCAATGCGCGACAGCCGGCATCGACGTCGTCGTACTCTTCGTCCGGCACGTTGTCGTGCGCCCAGGCATCGAGCGCAGCGGCCAGCTCGCGGTGCTCGTCGTCGAAGAACGGCCAGGACAGGAACGTCGCGTCGCTCATCAGTCGCCCTCGAAGACCGCCACGCGCTTCTCCGCGAACGCCTCGTAGGCGCGCCGGAAGTCGCGCGTCCGCATGCAGATCGCTTGGGCTTGCGCCTCGGCTTCGATCGCCTCGTCGAGCCCCATCGCCCACTCCTGGTGGAGCATCGTCTTGGTCATCGCGTGGCCGAACGCCGGCCCGTCGGCGAGCGTCCGCGCGAACGTGCGCGCTTCGGCGAGCACGTCGTCCGGCGCGCAGAGCCGGCTGAAGAATCCCCACGCCAGCGCTTCTTCCGCCGGCAATGCGCGGCCGCTGAACAGCAAGTCGGCGGCACGACCGTGTCCGATCACGCGCGGGAGCAGGGCGCACGCGCCCATGTCGGCGCCGGCGAGCCCGACCCGCGTGAACAGGAACGCGACCTTGGCGCGCGGCGTCCCGAAGCGCAGGTCCGACGCCAGCGCGAGCATCGCGCCGGCGCCGGCGCAGACGCCGTCGACCGCCGCGATCAGCGGCTGCGGAGCGGCGCGCATCGCCTTGACGACGTCGCCGGTCATCCGCGTGAACGCGAGCAGCTCGGGCATCGCCATGCGCGTCAGCGGCTCGATGATCTCGTGCACGTCGCCGCCCGAGCAGAAGTCGCCGCCTGCACCCGTGAGCACGACCGCGTTGACGTCGCCCGCGTAGGCGAGGCCGCGGAACAGGTCGCGCAGCTCCGCGTACGACTCGAACGTCAGCGGGTTCTTGCGCTCGGGCCGGTCGAGCGTGAGCGTCGCGACGCGGTCCTCGACCTCCCAGCGGAAGTGCCGCGCCGCGTAGCGCGCGTAGCTCTGGTCGCGATTCATTCGGCGCTCTCCACGGCGTTGAGGTGGCGTTTGAGTTTGGCGAGCAGCCGGAACAGCTGCGTGCGCTCGGCCTCGCTGAGCCCGGCGAATGTCTCGACGATCCAGCCCTCGTGACGGCGCGCCATCTCGCCGAACGCGCGCCGTCCGCTCGCGGTCAGCCGCACGATCGAAGCGCGCCGGTCGTCCCGCGCGACGCTGCGCGAGATCAGCCCTTCGTTCAGCAGTTGCTCGGCGATTCGCGTGATGTTTCCGCCGGTGACCATCATGCGCTGCGAGATTTCGGTCATGCGCAGCCCGCCGGGATGGCGTTCGAGCTGCGAGAGGAAGTCGAAGCGCGGCAGCGTCGTGTCGAACGCGTCGCGCAGCCGGCCGGCGACGCGGCCCTCGACGAGGTTCGTGCAAGCCAGCATCCGCAGCCAGAGCCGCACCGAGAGGTGATCGTCGTGCGTCGTGCGCGACTCGGCGTCGATCCCGATCACCGCTGCACCTCGCCGCCGTCGATCACGATCGTCTGCCCGGTGACCGCCGCAGCCTCCGGCGAACACAGCCACGCGACCGCGCTCGCGACCTCGTCGGGTTTCACGAAGCGGCCGAGTGGGTTGTGCGCGAGCAGCGCGCTCGCGGCGCCCTCGTGCGTGCGGCCGGTCGCCGCGACGATCCGCTCGAGGCTGCGTTCGAGCATCGCGGTTTCCGTGAAGCCG